>CAIKOD010000039.1 GCA_903828975.1 uncultured Methanomicrobiales archaeon
ATGAAGAAAGACATTTAAAAGCTCATGAATGTTCCGCTCTTGTTGTCAACACGTTAAATCGGTATATTTCGATCCCAATTCAAGGGAAATTAATACAAAAGACGATAATTCAATCGTTAGTGGCTATGGCCACCTCACTGACATCAATTCATTCAATCAGACAGATTCTGACAGAAATTACCTATGAAACCTCGTTTCGTTATCATTTATCAAAATTGGATCTGGATACGCTCGAAGAGTTAAATCATAAGATTCTCCTCGAAAACTCTAATGACCTCATAAAATCTGGTAGAAAGTATATTTTCGCATTAGATTTTACAAATGATCCCTATTATGGAGAAATAGATGAAAATAATGCACCCTATAAAGAGGCTGCAGAGCTGGCCGGAGCAGACAAGTACGAAAGAACAAGATCAAGACGTGCATATCGTAATGGAACGAGATCACGATCCCTGAAGTCAAGATATGGGCGATTGAACCTGAATAAACCATTATTAAGGAATATCCCGTTCTAAACGCAGGTTTTTGAACGATACTCAAGAATCGAAAAAGCACTTGAAAATGCGATCATTGAATCGTATCTCCAAGGCGTTTCGACGAGGAAGATTGAGGATGTGATCTCGCACCTCGGAATCGAAAAGATTTCAGCCTCATATGTTTCAAACGTGGCAAAAGACCTTGATTCGAAGGTCATAGAATTCCTTTCACGACCTGTTGAATCTCATATCCCTTATCTCTTTGTAGATGCGTCATATTTCAAAATTCTAGATGGGATAAAGTATTCCAATAAAGCTCTTCTCGTGATTGCCGGGGTAAATAAGGATGGGATTCGTGAGATCCTGAGCGACAGGATCGCAGATTGTGAAGACGAACTCACCTGGGAGGATCTCCTCTTGGACCTGAAAGATTGAGGACTTCACCATGTGGATATGGTAATTTCAGATGGCCACAAAGGCATACGGAGAGCCGTTGAACGATCGTTTCATGGTTCATCCTGGCAAATGTGTCATGTTCACTTTATCAGGGCTGTAATAAAGAAAATTTCAAGGAAAGATCACAAGGTTATCGCCTCAATTCTAAAGGATTCACTGAGCGATCCCCGAAGGCTTAAGTGTAGAGTGCTACAATTAATGTCCGATTTGTTGACAGAGTTTATGTCCGCTTAAAGATAATTTTCTGTTTTTGTTGAAATTGATTTTGTTGTGGTAGACGGATGCTGGAGTCATCCAGTCCAGGATCTCCTGCTTGCGCCGGGTGAAATTTACCTCGATAATGGAAAACAGTTTGTCTCCAAAGTCTTCAAAGCTGAAGCACAGAAACACGGTGTCAAACTGATCTTCGGACGGCCACGCAATCCACGTGGCCGTGGCAAGATCGAACGCTATCACAAGACTCTTTATCGGGAACTCATCGCCCTCAAGGAATTCAGCTCGTTAAGCCACTTCAAACGGGAACTCTGGACCTTCGACCACCAATACAACAACCGGGATTCGTCCAGCGCGGAGCGCCCAGCAAAGGGCATTGACCGCTGATGTAGCATCTTTGAGAAGATAGACCTTACTTTTCACTCGATACCGCGAGCAGTCATCCGTAAAACCGGTGACATAGACCTTTCCGACTCCCCGAATACGAAATTGAAAAGTATCACCCCGCCACATGCTATCAACGTGACGACGTTGGAATCGTTTGCCGGCTGGCTGAGGTTTTACTTTAACACGAATGAGAAGTCCATGCTTTTTGAGGATACGATGAACTGTCCTCCAAGAACAGGGCAGATCAAACTGGTCTTGATACGACGGGCGCCCCATGCAGGATATTTCTCTTTTAGCCGGATAATTCGTCGTTCCAACTCCAAAGATAGTGCATGATGAGACCATTTCGGCCCGGTCTTTTTGGGTCGCAACCCATTCTCCAGATCCTCACAATGGGCCTTGGCCCAGCGTCTCACCGTCCTTTCGGAGATATTATACGTCTCTCCAATCTCGCGTGCACTTCTTATCCCTTCTTCATAGAATACGACCGATTTCGTCCTGATTTCCATCGTCGCTTTCACCCTCACGCACCTGTTCGGTGCTCTTGAAAGCGGATATAAATACTGTCACTATTTTAGGACAGAAACTCTGGCACTATACACGTAAGAATATTCCGATGACGGGAAAAAAACATCGCAAAATCCCCCTGAAGATTAAAAAAGGTCTTTAGGGACTGTTTTTGCAAACCCGCCAGATTAAAAATCCCTGATTGGCAACCCCACCACCAACATGTGCTTCAGGGAACGTATCCCCCCGAATCAATCTCCACTAAGGGACCCGGGACTAAAAAAAGGCCGGTTCCCTACTCGCCTTCCTTGCATTTTTGAGGAAATAACATGCAAGACCACCGATTATTAATATTATTCCTATGATAACCTGGGCCCACCATTCAGAAAAATACAAGCTGGGTATAATAATAATTCCGACGACTCCCGTATTAACACCGATCAGGCAAATGAGGGGGTCTTCAACCGCGAATCCCCTCGTGATCTGGATTATGCCGATGATGAGGTACATAAGCGTGAGGGAGACAAGAAAAAAAATCTCGGTATATGAGAAGATGTTTTGGAAGAAGTAATAAATCGATACCGTGAGCAGTATCAGCCCGATGATACCGATAAATAATTTCCACCCCATCTCGGACGTATCAGAAATAACACTCAGTATACTCAGAATTCCAAGCAGTACCAGGTAGAGTGTGATTATTCCTGTGGTAAGTTTCGAGGAATGAACCGGAATTACCAACAGGACGAGCCCGGTGATCACCATCATGAGACACTGAATATAATAATACCAGGTGGGGTATATCAGGATCGGTCCAACAGGATTCCTGTTCGATTCGACGTGTCCACACATTCAGATTATATTTGTAAAAATTGACTAATAATCCCTGTCATTTTTCCTTACATGAGGCCGGTGAGCCACATCCACATGTTATGCATCCCTGTCGAGATTACCATGACCGGGTCAACACCGATGACCGGGAAGAGGAATATGAAGTACAGGATTGTCCCGAGCAGACTTCCGAGGTTGGCAACCGCGGCTATCAGGACTACCCGGAAGAGCGGAATCCTGATCATTTCTGTGATTGATTCTGCCTGGTAAATCCTCCGGAAATCGGATACCGGGGGTTTTCTTACTTTTGCCTCGACAAATGCAGCAATCCATCCAACGTGAAGGAGTGGGTTTAAAGACGTCATCCATGCGACCCCGAAACAGGTGAGTGCTGTGTAAGGGTGGCCTCCCACTGCAAGAGTGGCCACTGAAGCGAGTGCACCATGGATTATCACCCAGAAAAGGAACGCATAGAGAAGTACATTCAGACCGACCCCCGAAAAAGCTATACAGGTGAGAAGAAGGGCGAACAAGAATGTGACTACGACACCGAATGCAATGCCCCAGGGAAAGGACTTCGGCTCACGTGTCAGGGATTCATAGGAAGGCAGGGAACCCGGATTTTCCAGATAGCGGTTGATGCCCTGGATATGGCCGGCACCGACTACAGCAAGAATCCGCCCTTCTTTTTCTTCTTTCAGCCGGACAAGGTTGTGGGCGATATAGGCGTCACGCTCATCGATGAGGGCCCGGGCACCATTTGGGGAGAATTTCCTGAACTCGTCCATAATCACATCCAGCACGTCCTCCTCCTTGAGTTTCTCGATATCGGCAGATTCGACCTTGTCTACCTCGGCTATGGAAAGGACTAGCGCATAGAACATCTTGATCTTTCCAAAGAACCCAAGAGACTTCCAGAACCGGATGAGGGTCACCCGGATATCCCGGTCTACCATCTCCACCTGGATACCACGTTGTTCAGCTTCCTCGATGGCGGCTTTCATCTCGGCCCCGGGCTCGACCCCTATATCCAGCCCTATCTTCCGCTGAAGGTATGAGAGGAACCACTGGACCAGGAGCTGGTTGAAATTCTTCACCTCGAGGACATCTTCGACTGTCGGGTCCTTTGCCTGTTTCGTCAACGCCTTATAACGGCCCTGGTCCAGTTCTACCGCCACGAGCCCGGGCTGGAACTCTTCAATTGCCACCCTGACATCGTCGATGCTCTTTGCAGAAACATGGGCTGTTCCGATAAGTCTGATCTCTGCCATGAATTCTTCTTATATGTGAGCTCCGGGGTTAACATCTTTAGGGTCAGTGATGTTTTTTTTCGTTCCAGAAGTGTAGATTACCCTATGCTAATGCGATTAGCGCAAAATGGTTCAGATTGCCTATAAATCCAGGGCTGTATTTCCCTGGATCCTTGTTTTATTCCCCGGATTACGCTCTTCGTCCCGTACGGAGCAGGAGAGAGAACAAATGTTCTGCTTTCTCGTTGATGTGGATACCGATCCGTACGATTATAAAGGATGAAATAAACATTCAGTTATTCCCATGAAATGCCTGGCTGTCCGGCGGAAACCATGAAGGTTTTTATGTTATTCCGGCAGGACCAGGATTATGAATGTAGGTTCAGGTTTAGCGACGAGGAACCGCAGGAAAGAATACATGGGTTATCCATCCAATTCCCATCGTCCGATCGATACCCTTTTTGCCGTTTCGTGATATGGTAGCGACTGGGAATAAACGAATATGGCTGATGTAGACCTTTTTGAAACGGTGAAAAAGCATATATGTGCCTGCGCTATCGACCTGGACCTCGCTTCAAATATCGAGGCAATTTTAAAAATACCCATGCAGGAACTTCATGTATCCATCGCTGTCCATATGGATGACGGGACCGTCAAAGTCTTTTCGGGGTACCATGTCCAGTATAACGATGCCCGGGGTCCTACCAAGGGTGGGATCCGGTATCATCCCGACCTGACCATCGATGAGGCCAGGGCCCTTGCAGCCCTGATGACCTGGAAATGTGCCCTGTACCGCCTCCCGCTTTGCGGCGCCAAGGGAGGGGTGACCTGCAACCCGAAAGAATTGTCCGTGGGAGAACTGGAACGCCTGAGCAGGGGTTACATCAGGGGGATTGCTCATTTTATAGGTCCTGACCGTGATATTCCTGCACCCGATGTTGCCACAAATCCACAGATGATGGCGTGGATGATGGATGAATATTCAAAAATTGTGGGGAAAACGACGTTTGGTGCTTTCACCGGTACGCCTGTAAGTATCGGTGGATCTGAGGGAAGAAATGATCCAACCGCACGGGGTGGCTGGTATATCCTCTCGAAGAGGCTGCGAAAGATCTTGGCATAAACCTCAAAGATTCGACTGTTGCAGTACAGGGTTTTGGGAATGTGGGGAAAATGCAGCGATGCTTGCAAATCCCCTGTGTGGCTGCAGAGTAATCGCATTGAGCGACAGTAGTGGCGGGGTGTTGAACCTGTATGGTCTTGATATCCAGAAGCTGCAAGCGCATAAAAAGAAAACAGGTTCAATCAGGGCCTCCGGATTAGGTGTGGATATCACGAATAAACAGCTCCTTGAACTGGACGTGGACATCCTCATCCCTGCTGCGCTTGAAAATGCGATCACCAGGGACAATATGGATAATATCAGGGCGAAACTCATAGCAGAGTTCGGTAACGGACCAATCACTGGAGAGGCGGACGATCACCTTGATGCACGGGGCATACCAGTCATCCCCGACTTCCTCTGCAACGCGGGTGGTGTGATCGTTTCGTATTTTGAGATGGTCCAAAACCTGAATATGGACCATTGGGATATGGATGTGGTACATACACGGCTCAAAAAGGCGATGACTGAAACGTACCGGGGCGTGTATAAGACCTCGGCCGAACACAAGATCTCCCTGAGAAGGGCATCATATAGCTTTGCCCTGGAGCATGTCGTGGAGGCGATGAAGGTCAGGGGATGGTTGTGATCAGAAAAAGAGGTAAATTCGGCTTTGTTGAATCCCTTCGGGGTCATAAAAAAGAAGAGGGAAATACGAAGACAGGAGGGGGTTTCACCCCCTCTCTGCCCCACCCCCATTAAGATATTTTTCGGGCAGGGTTTCCAGAAGGCTCATTAAATTCAGAGTATTGGGGGATAGTCTCTATCCCAACCGGGGTCGCCAAAGCGGCGGGGCGGGGCCCCGGGAGCGTAGTTCAATTTCAGAACAACCCGAAATCGTTAGAAGTAATTAGAGCATTTCTACAGAGCTGTAAATTCTTATAAATTTATGCCCATGTCTATCGTATAAAGGGATACAACCATGGCCAACATTACACGCTACAGCTCAGTGCACCTTATTGAAGAAGCAGGTGTTGATCCAGCGGTCTGGAGTAAGATTCCCTCACCAACGGTTCTTGGCAACACGAAAAAAGAAATAGAAAACCGCGGGATAAAAGTCATTGTCACGGAAAACGGAGAGAACGCCCTTACAATCCTTAAAGACCTCATCCCCCCTGGCTCAGAGGTGATGAATGGTTCATCAACGACCCTGGTCGAGATCGGGTACGAGGAGTACATAGCAGGGGATACAACCGGCTGGGACCTGCTCCATAAGAGAATTACCGCTGAAAATGATACTGCAAAAAGGGCTGAGCTGAGGAGGAAATCTGTCACTGCCGAATATTTTATCTCCGGGGTGAATGCGATATCAGAGACCGGGGAGATTGTAGGCTGTGACGCAAGCGGAAGCAGGGTGGGTGCGTGGCCGTTCGCTGCAGGACACCTCATCCTTGTGGCAGGGACAAATAAAATCGTCCCGACTCTTGATGATGCGTTACAACGGGTCAGGAATATTGCCTATCCGCTCGAAAATGCCCATGCCCAAAAAGTTTACGGGATACCCAGTGTTATCGGAAAATGCGTGATACTTGCGAACGAACGTATCCCCGGCAGGACAACCCTCATCCTGGTAAATGAAGCCCTTGGCTATTAAAAATTTCTTAGTGGCTGAAAATTACCTGAAATTGTTAGTACGTTCCCACCAATAAGCAATCCGGAGATATTTCACAAAAACAGGAGTATATCCTTTCTTGTACGACGAAATGACTTCCCGCCAGAATTTTTATACGCACCGGCATGTAATCTCTCATTCATGCAAGCAGAACTGCACCTCGTTGATGCCTTCACCCGCTCCGCGTTCAGCGGCAACACGGCGGGGGTATGTATCCCGGATGGTCCGGCCGATGCGGCATGGATGCAGCAGGTTGCGGCTGAGCTGAAGCATTCCGAGACCGCGTTCATTTTCCCTGAGGGGGCGAACTGGAACCTGCGGTGGTTCACTCCAGGGAAGGAAGTGGAATTGTGCGGTCATGCTACACTCGCTGCTGCATCGGTGCTCTGGGAGACCGGTCGCGTTTCCCGGGAGAAACCTATCACCTTTGTGACCCTCTCCGGTACACTGGTCATCCTGAAGGACGAAGACTGGATCAGCATGGACTTCCCGGCAGAGCCTGCTGTCGCATCCATGCCGGTGCCCGGTCTCGGCCAGGCGCTCGGGGTCGAGCCGTTGTATACCGGCCGGAACCGGTTCGATATCTTAGTGGAACTACCACTCGCGGATGATGTCTGTAGTCTCGAACCCGACATTAACGCCCTCACAGCCATCCGGGTCCGGGGCATCATCGTCACGGCTGTTTCCGATCTACCGGACATCGACTTTGTCTCCCGGTTCTTTGCACCATCCGTTGGCGTGCCGGAAGATCCGGTGACCGGTTCGGCCCACTGCTGCCTTGCGCCGTACTGGGGAGAGAAATTAAAAAAGAGGGAGATGGTCGGGTTCCAGTGCTCGGCCCGGGGTGGGTCGGTCCGCATGAAACTGAAGGGAGACCGCGTCATCCTCGAAGGCCACGCGGTCCATGTCTTTTCGGGAAAACTTCTTTTATGAATTTTTTTTACATACTACATTGTTGAATGCTGTATACAAAAAAGATAAATGGTTAGCCAGATTGCTTCCTTTAATGTGACGCTCTGAACGCATCTAACCATGTTTTCAGGGTTTGCATGTCACCATTCTGCATAGCAGCCTTTGGTACGGTAACATCAACACCCTGCTGTGTCAGGTAGTCCTCGGCCCAGGGCTGCAGGGCTGCCATGTCACCATTCTGCATAGCGGCCTTTGGTACGGCGACATCAATCCCTTGTTTCTCCAGGTAGGAGAAGATTTTTTCTGATGTCTGGCGATTGTTATTGCCAATCTGGTTCTGGTACGTTGTGCCACGGTATGCTTTAAGCCAGGATTTCAAGGCTGTCTTGTCACCATTCCGGATGGCATTATTTGGTACTGAAACAGCAACCCCCTGCTGTTTCTGGTAGTCAATAGTCCATCCCGGTGCGCCATTACTCTGCCAGGTGGCGATATCAATTTTGGAGGCGTTTCCAACGGAATGAGGGGTTATCACAGCTGCACCGGCAAATCCTACGACCAGTGCAACAACCACGCAGACTCCAAGAGCCCCGATATATAGGGTAAGGTACCATTCCCGCCCCTAACACTTTTCCAATAATAGGATGGTTCTCCGTATCTTAGCTCTTTCTGGATCATTCCTGTGGTTATATTTCCAAACATACTCGGCGATGTACAGTGGTAATCTGGCTCTAGTAACCCCACCTTTGGAAGCAAGTTTGCGTTTGAGATATCCCCAGAATCCTTCCATTCCATTGATATGGTTTCCTTTTCCATCGCTGTATGTCCCTTCTCCATGATTCACCAAACGGTGAATATATCCTTTCGCTGCGATTCCAGTATACGCTTTCCAG
>CAIKOD010000040.1 GCA_903828975.1 uncultured Methanomicrobiales archaeon
GCTGCGTTCCAAGCCAATACGCTCTTCTTTACTCAGGGAAACAACATATTTCTTCTTCATTTTATTTTTATAGTACGTACTTAGATAAAGTACTATTGGATAATATTTATATATAATATTAATTGACCGCAAACACTAGTGACATTAGACCCGATATCGTAATAGGAAAAGTTGCTATTGAATTGAAGGGTCCAACCTACCATTACGATCTACAATCGATATATTCGAAATGTTTTGAATATCTAACTGAATATGAGGCGCTGGTTATCGTCCTTTTTGACCTCCATGCAACTGAAGGCCAATTTAAAAAAGTCCTTAATAATGTCAACCGCTATTTCCCCAGAGCTGTAATAATTAGAAAGGAAGTAAAAAATCTCCCTGAATTTCAGGAAACATCTGAAAAAGGTAATCAGTTCACAAAAGTACCCGAACCAAAACAACCACAAAAAGGTAATCGGTTCATAAAAAAACCCAGGAAACGATAATTCTTTTAATCAGCCAATTTATTTTAGGAATATCGAATATTTTCCATCGAGTGTTACCGTTGCAGGTATGGCAATCGTTCAGGACGATAGGAATCAGGGAATAATCAGGTGCAGGCACAGGAAAAACCCCTTATACCGGAAAAAAGTTATTTAGGTTTCTTCTGCCGTAATTCAGCGGCCATTTCGGGGTCCGGTACCCGGATCAGGAACGTACCGTAACAGGGCTTCGTATAAGGTATAATTACGTCGTCCCCGTCAACGGCGATATAGAGCGGTGGTACGCCGATAAGATGCTTCTCAAATATCTTGTACCCGGGCAACACCACGAAGTGTTCAGGAAAGTGCGAGAGAATATATTCCCGGCATTCTTTGAAGGTCGTATCCCTCATTAAAATTTCATGCTTCATAGATTCGAGACAACCCATGGGAACACCTCGTCAATTTTGGCCTTAAGCGGCATCGGGTTATGCACTGCATTTACTGCAATTATTTCGGCAGGAAAATCCACCGAGGAGGCCACTTCCTGATAGTGCTCACCAAAGATGATCAGGATTTGGGCGGCCGGGGAAATCGCCTTCACCGTTGCTGCATAGGAAAGCCCGGCATCGTTGTGAATGAAGGAAAAACAGTAATGAAAGTCCCGCTTTTTCTCTGCGAGCTGGGCAATACACCGGTCGATATCAATCACCTCGCCGATATAGTGGCGGTCAGGGTCTGCGACTTCGATATTCGTTCTCGCCGCGCGGTTCCCGGTAATCACCGTAGTTATTCCCTGCTTGCGGAGCTTACTGGCGAGGTATAATGCCATACTCGTCTGTATCGGTACCTGCGGGCACCCAAGGAGAAGAAGCGCGTCCCGCGGCCCTGTTTTCGTGTCCGGCAATTCGATCCACCTTATCTAAACTAGCGGGCTCCTCTTATTTCAATAGTGCGAGTTATGCCGGCCGGGCAGGGAACATAACACGTATCCCATATGGCAGACTGCGGATGGTATGAACGGTACAGGGAGTACAATCAGTCGTGCCGTGTTAATCAGCCGGACGGACTATCCTTCGCCAGTTCATCGTTAAGCCAGGCGAGATAGGGTGGAAATCCCCCTGTGACAGGAATGACAATCATTTCAGGGAGTTCATACGTGTGGAGACGCCGGATGGCATCCATCACCACGGTCTTTCTTGAATCCACTGTCTTGATAATCAGGAGGGTCTCGGCATCCTCGCATAATTCCCCTTTCCAGTGGTAATATGACGAAATTCCGGTCATGTTCACGCATGCAGCAATTCTTTCCCCGACAAGTGCTCGCGCGATGGCCTTCGCATTGTCAGGAGATGCAGTGGAGAGGATAATAACCGGGACATCAGTTGGCTGATTCATAATGTAGTCAATCGTTCATTATGAGCAGCCAGGGATATGAACCAGATGTATTATTTTCAAACCGCCGGATGCCGGGATGAACAAGAATAAGAAATGTGCTGGAAACCTGACGAAATCCCTGATTAGCAGATTAATTGGCGTACAGATGCAATAAGTACTCAACTTACTACCTATTTCAATAATCTACTTCTTATTCTTCCGGGGTTCATTGTAGCATATAAGTCTGGATTCAGGGACCTCCTTATCAGAATCCTGCGCGACAATGCTGTATTTCTTTCCCCTTTCGGTGAGACTATATATTATCCAGCTCCCTTGTTGTTCTCCAACGATTATGCCTGCTTTTTTCAGTACATTAAGATGATACGACAGTTTAGAATCAGAAATTCCAATAATTTCCCTGATTACACAAACACAAAGCGGTTGAGAGGTGAGAAGATGAAGGATCTTCATCCTGATCAGGTCAGAAAGGGCATGGTGGACCTCGACAAGATTTTGAAGTTCCTGGTCGTCAGGAAGCCGTGAAACCAATCCGTTCAACCCTCCGCTCCTGTCCAGCTCTTCCTGGATAACAGGTGGAATTGTTAATACTTCTTTTACAATCGGCCCAGTCATTTCAAAAATATATGAAATGACAAAATATATTACCCTTCACATCAAGACTTCAATAAAAGTTGAAACCGTGATCAGCATGAACCATCAACAATCATCCTGTAATTGTGGATCGGAAGGAAAAACCACCCTAATTTATTCCTGTTCCGGCCTGGGGTCGAACGTGGGACAATTATCAAACGCTGCGGGCTGCCGCCTGACAAATGAAGGATTCGGAAGCGGATCGTGTCTTGCAGGTATTGGTGGGACCGTCGAAAAACTCATGGGAGTAGGAACAGCAGCAAACCGGCGGATTGTCATCGATGGCTGCCCTCTTGCCTGTGGAAAGAAAATTATGGAGACACAGGGGCTTACCATTGATGACTATGTCGTTATCACAGACCTTGGCATTGAAAAAGTTGCGGGACCGGTATTTGATGAGTGTGATCTTGAAATGGTCGTCAATGCAGTGAAAAGTCACTGCTTATAGTACGCAATGGGGGAACAGTACTTTGGAAGAATCAACATTTCATATGGATGTTATCATTTCATGATTCCCGATTATCTGCAAATGTTTGCCGACTGGCTGACATACACTGTATTGGGAATGACTGCAGGAAGTCCGCTTGCGTCGTCGGTCAATTTCTTTATCTATGATTCCATCAAGGTTACTGCTCTCCTCGCAATCATCGTATTCATTGTGGGGATCATCAGAACCTACATCACCCCGCAGAAGGTGAAAAAATTGGTCGGCGGGAGGACTGAAGGGGTTGGAAATGTTCTTGCGGCGTTGCTCGGGATCCCGACACCCTTCTGCTCCTGTTCTGCGGTCCCGCTGTTTATCGGGTTCGTTGAATCGGGTGTGCCGTTAGGGATTACCTTCTCGTTCCTGATTTCATCACCATTGATCAATGAGGTTGCGGTTGCAATGCTGTTCGCATTATTCGGCTGGCAGATTGCAGCACTATACATTGTATCAGGCCTGATCATTGCAATTGTTGCAGGAATTATTATCGGGCGGCTCCGCCTTGAAAGCCAGGTCGAAGAGTTTGTTTACAAATGCAAGATGTATGACCAACCCGATAAGACGATGACCTGGCGGGACCGGTTCGACTTTGCCGTTGGTGAGTCAAAAAGTATAACACTCAAAGTCCTGCCCTACATTCTCATCGGTATCGCCATTGGTGCGATAATTCACGGATATGCCCCGGCAGATTTCCTTGTGAATATCGCGGGACCTGATAACCCCCTTGCAGTCCCTATTGCCGTGCTGATAGGAATCCCACTCTACTCGAATGCTGCCGGGATGCTCCCGATCATGCAGGTACTGACCTCGAAAGGTATGGCCATCGGGACTGCCCTCGCCTTTATGATGGCGGTCGTCGGTCTCTCACTTCCGGAGATGATTATTCTCCGGCGGGTAATTAAAATCAAATTGATTGCAATATTTGTTGGAATCCTGTTTGTAGCCATTACACTGACCGGGTTACTTTTCAACGCTATACTCGGGTAACAAGAGAAATAACGGTGCGAAATGGAAGGAGACCCTGGTTATATTTGGGGAGTACTCTCTGCATGATGCCGGTGGGTATCCAGAGCCATAGTTTAGTAGAAAACTCACATGGGTATAAAGGACCACCCGCGAACAGGAAGACGAGAAGGAACGTCTTGCAAAACAGAAAGATACCTGACCTAATCGCAGGGATGAATGAAAAACTGGGTCGGAAAACGTGATCAAATCCCTGAATAGCAGATTGATGAGCGTAAAGGTACAATTTCCAAGTGCAATGTATGTAATACGAACACTCATGTTCAGTTATTGGTGGTTTTTACCTTATCAGAGAAAACATCTAAAAGATTGATACAATCACCGGTCGGAATAACCCGGACCCGGTACTGAAGAGAGATTCAGGGAATATTTATCTGGATTCTCTAAATAATCATAAAAAATTGACCATACACCATTAAGGTATCAGTATGATCGACCATGAGATCAAGGATGCAGTCCGGAAGAGCTGGGACCACTCCTCAGTTATGTATGACAGCTGTCCGGGCCACGGGATCGGAACAGAGGAAGAGAAAGTCGCATGGAAACAGGAACTGGCCCGGAACATACCAGAATCGCCACAAAGGGTACTCGATATAGGGTGCGGAACAGCTGTTATGGGCCTTCTGTTTGCTGAGATGGGACACCAGGTTACCGGGGTCGACCTTTCGGAAGCGATGTTAGCAAAAGCACGTGAGAAAGCTGATGCACAAAACCTTCCGATTGAGCTGAGGACAGGGGATGCCGAACACCTTCCCTTCAGTAACGGATCTTTTGACGTGGTTGTCAACCGGCACCTCGTCTGGACACTCCCTCACCCGGAGATTGCCCTGGAGGAATGGAACCGTGTCTTAAAAAAAGGGGGTGTGGTGCTCATCATCGAGGGGATCTGGAAGGATAATAGCGTTTCAATCCGGGCGAAACGAATATTGAGTGATGGGCTGGCAAAGATTTTTGGTCATACCCATGGCGGCCATTATGATGAAAAACTCAGGAGCCAGCTCCCCTATGATGGGGGAGTGCCGAAGGAAACAATGGTATCCGACCTGGAGCACGCGGGATTCACTGGCATCTGCTATCGGGATTTAATGTACATCCAGGAGATGCAGAAACCACAACAACTGTGGTACCGGAGATTCGCACCAGGCAAGACATACTATATCCTTGCTGCGATGAAATAGAACTGCATTGGGTTAATTTTTTATTCACCTTAGAGAAAAAATGGGGCACTAGTTTATCTCTTCTGCATGGTATGGTTCAAACTGGCAAACTTGGGCTGTATCGCATTAACTAATAGCAGCATGATTAGATCTTAACAGGGTGGAAAAAGATAACCCATTATTGGTACTGATACTCAGTGTCAGTTACCAACATGAACCGCATAAAAACCAGCACATTAGCTCAGTTTTGGGGCCATCAGGCACCTTTAACAAATGAACCTCAAAAAGTAATACCTATATTCTAAAAGGTCCATTATTATAGGTATTTTTTGGGGAATACTGATGCAGGAATTAGGTTTTTTATCGATTGAAGGCAATAATGCGAAAATTATTACGGAACTTCCGGATCTGCAGAACTGGGTGATGGTTGATGTTTTCCCAACATTCTCCGATGCGGTATCACGTGCAAAAGCTGAACGTGTCACCAACCCGGACATTCGTTTACTCATCCTACCCTACAGGACCGGGTCCGCTGCCTTATTCAGGGAAAGGCTGTAAAAAATAGTTGGATAGCCCCACGTTTTCACGGTTTCCGTATCCGGGCAGGAACGGTTAAACCGGCCACCGGTACCCTGCAATCCTCACAATAAACCTGCGGGGGAGTGAGGATTGCCGGGTTGCTCTGCCGTTTCTCCTTTCGTACAAGATAACAGAGATGGCAGGCATCCGCGACCTTTACCGGGGGAACACAGCCAAGAGTGCGGGACAGTTCTGCCGGGCCACCCCTGACCAGTGGTCCGCAGACGGGATGTGAGACCGGATCATACCGGCGTACCAACTCTTTGAGCGGCTGTTCCCAGACATTGCCAATCGAGATCCCCTGGCATATCTGGAGGGTCCCCAGCGCATCCACGTGGAGCCGGGCCGGTGTCACGAGGTCTTCGTAAGGGCAGCGGGTGAACTGCTGCCAGTCCCTGCAGACAGTATACGGGCTCAGTTTTTCAGCAGCCCGGCCCCGGAACATGATCCCACCCCCTTCGACAATCCCGGTCTTTTCTTCCCGTGAAGACCCGGAAGTGTCCGGCCCCGATGCACCGGGATCGAGGGCCAGGACTGATGCCGGTAACCCCATCTCCTGTGCAACCCTGAATGCACGCCGGGCCGGGTTGTCACTCCGGTTCTCGTAATGGAAGATATCATCGCTGATGCTCAGGTCCACGACCCCGAGATCGACAAGGGGCTCCAGGAAAAGCCGGGCATTCTCTTCCGAAGTTGCAAAGAACCCGTTGGTCACGACCCCGACAGAGAATTTCCGCCGGCGTGACTGCCGGATGCTTTCGATGAGGAGTGGGTAGAACAGGAATGGCTCCCCTCCTTCGAAGTACACGGTATCGACGGTACCCATATCCTTTGCCTGGTCCAGCACCTGGTTGATTTGACCGGGGGTAAAGGTACCTTCTGCGTCCGGACTACTGCATACAAAGCAGTGTTCACACGAGAGTGTGCACATATACGTCAGGATGAAATGGACCTGTTTGATCATGGGACTCCGCTTTTATGGTAACTTTTACTGGGTATTTCGTTTTTAAAAAGATATTCGTCAGCATCAGGTGGGATCATGGCCGCGGCTGCCCCCCTAGGAATGTCATAAGAGGAAACATCCAGGCATTTCTAAAAAGCCAAAAATAATAATCATAACCGAAATTTTAAATTTTGATAGTTAATAAGAGTTAATTCACGATGAATCGACGAAGAGGATCGTTTATGGACAAGACACATATTCCAACCCTGGTAATCGCTGTAATGATCTGCCTCCTCGTGACGGCAGGGTGTACAAGTGCCCCCAATACCCCCGGTACTCCCGTAACGGTAACCAACCCACCCGTAACTCAGGCAGTGAGGGTGCCTCAGCCTGTCTCGTTCAACGCAACCCCTGTCCAGTATGCAAAAGTCAACGGAGTAACGCTGGGATACCGGGAATTCGGAGCAGGTGAACCACTCCTGATGGCCCAGGGGTTCGGGGACACCATTAATGACTGGAATGAGACGTTCATTGGCATCCTCGCCTCGAAATACCATGTATATACCTATGATCACCGGGGAATGGGGTACAGCAGCGAATATAACGGGTCACCCACTATTGCACTCTATGCAGATGATGCCGCAAAACTGATTCCTGCACTTGGCTATGACAGCATGAATGTATACGGGGTCTCGATGGGTTCCACGGTCTCCCAGCAACTGGTTATCGATCATCCTGAACGCGTACGAAAACTGGTACTGGATTCTGTGACCTACGACATCCGGATCCCGGAGACCAGACTGCTATACGAAGTCATTGTCGTGGAAGGCAACAGTCCTAACCAGACCGAGGGCGTTCACCAGGAGTCCCAGGCAAACCTCAATTGGAGCGGGTCCTGGGACCATCTTTCAGGAATCAATAAGACGGTCATGCTCGTCGTGGGCACCGCGGACGTACTGACGCCACAGAATGTTACGGTCCGGATTGCCGGGCAGGTCAACGGATCGTGGCTCGTTCGGTTCAAGGGACTCCCGCATTTCGGGTCCAAGTATGCACCCGTCCAATACGGGGAGAACGCAATCGATTTCCTCGGCATGAATGAGTCCCCGCTGGGGACCTGAAATCTTTATTTTTCGCGGGACCATTGTCCTCCAAATTTGGGCCTTTTTCCCTATCATGAATGCACAGTCTGATTAGGCGGATCCGTATACCAACGGCCCTGGATAATGTAAATTTTTTTAAAAATAATTCACGGCAAAGGTGCCCGGTTCAAAATCACGCTGCCGAAAGGGATGTATCGCATTAAATCAAAATATGTCCAAATGTACGCAAAACGTATGGGCCATCTTCCCCCTTACCTTTTTGCCCGGATCGATGAGATGAAGGCCGAGAAAATAAGGAGCGGCGTCGATGTCATCGACCTCGGGGTAGGTGACCCTGATCTCCCGACACCCCGCCATATCGTGGAATCACTCTGCGAGGCGGCACAATACGTGGAAAACCACCATTACCCGATTTATGCTGGAATGCCGCAGTACCGGAGTGCTGTCGCAGACTGGTATAAATCAAGGTTCGGGGTATCCCTTGACCCGGGCAAAGAAGTACTCGCCCTGATGGGATCAAAAGACGGGATTACCCATATTGGCGAGGCCTTTGTTGATCCCGGTGATTACGTGCTTGCCCCGAGCCCCGGTTACCCGGGGTACTACACGGGAACGCTGTTCTCAGAAGGAAGGGTACATGAGATGCCGCTTACACGGGAAAATAATTTTATTCCCGTCCTTTCGGACATCCCGAAGGATGTCCTTAAAACGGCAAAACTCATGTTCATCAACTACCCGAACAACCCGACGGCGGCGGTCGCTTCAACTGATTTCTATCGCGAGGTGGTGGATTTTGCCAGCGAGAACAATATCATTGTTGTTTCTGATAACCCCTATTCGGAAATTGCTTATGACGGGTACCGTGCACCATCCTTCCTCGAAGTAAAAGGGGCGATGGAGGTCGGTGTCGAGATGCACTCCCTCTCGAAGACCTATAACATGACCGGCTGGCGGATCGGGATGGCGGTAGGCAACCCTGATATCCTGTCAGGTCTTGGCCGTGTTAAGACCAACGTGGATTCCGGTGTGTTCAACGCCGTGCAGCATGCCGCTATCACGGCCCTTTCCGGTCCGCAGGACTGCGTCAGGGAGGCCTGTGCTGTCTACCAGGAGCGGCGTGACATCCTTGTAAAAGGACTTAACGAGTTGGGCTACAACGTCCCCGTCCCCAAAGCGACATTCTATGTATGGATGCAGGTCGAGGACTGCATGAAATTTTCCGCGACGATGCTCGATAAGGCGGGTATTGTCGTTACACCGGGTCTCGGCTTCGGGCGATGGGGCGAGGGCTACGTGCGGTTTGCACTCACCCGGCCGAAGGAACGCATCATCGAAGCACTTGGAAGGATGAGGGGGCTTCGGGCGTGAACCTGCCCCCACACCTCTCCGTGCAGGGCGGGCACCTCGTTATCGGCCGGCATGACCTGGTGGCCCTTGCACAGGAGCACGGGACCCCGCTCTATGTCACTGATGAACAGCGGATCTGCGACAATTACACGCGGTACCAGAAAGCCTTGGCTACCCTGTACCCGAAATCGAAAGTGCTCTATGCCGCAAAGGCCAACGGAAACGTCTCGGTTCTCCGTGCACTGGGGAAACTCGGTGCCGGCGCCGATGTATTCTCACCCGGCGAACTGGAACTTGCACTATCCGCAGGGATGAACCCGGCAGACCTCCTCTTTAACGGGAGTTCAAAGAGCCCGGGCGACCTCGCCCTCGCCGTCGCGCATGGTATCACAGTTTCTGTCGACTCGCTTGACGAACTTCACCAGCTCGATGCTGCTGCCAAAGCGGGCGGGAAAAAAGCACGGATCTCGTTCCGTGTCAACCCTGCACTCCACATACCAACCCACCCGAAAATCGCAACAGGGGTTACATCAAGCAAGTTCGGTATTGCCCACGACAAGATCCTGTCCGCGTACAGGGAGGCGCTCGCGTGCAGTAACGTGGTCCCTGTCGGGGTCCACTGCCATATAGGTTCCCAGATCCTTGATATCGAACCCTTTGTGAAAGCAGCAGAAGTGATGGTCAGGGTCGCAAAAGAGCTGACAGGGATCGGGGTAGTTCTTGAATTTATTGACCTTGGCGGGGGCCTCGGCATCCCCTACCACCACGACACCGATCCCGCACCAACCCCTGAGGAGTACGCCCGGGCAGTTGTACCGGTGTTTGTCGAGGGGATCACCGCTGCAGGCATCAGCCCGGCACTCTGGGTGGAGCCCGGGAGGTATCTCGTCGCCGATTCTTCGGTACTCCTCACCCGCGTGAATTCTGTCAAATTTGCCCACAAAAACTTTGTCAATGTAGATGCCGGGTTCAACCTCCTCATCCGGCCGACCATGTACGACTCCTACCACGAGGTCATCGTCGCCAACAAGGCAGCATCTCCGGCAACAGAGACCTATTCGATAGCGGGTCCGATCTGTGAGACAGGGGATATTTTAGCCGCTGACCGGTTACTCCCGGCAGTCGAGGCAGGGGACATCATCGCAGTCCTTGATGCAGGGGCCTACGGGTTTGCAATGGCATCCCAGTACAACTGCCGGCCGAGATGTGCGGAAGTCCTCATAAAAGGAAAAGATAAGGCGCTCATGCGGAACAGGGAGACCACTGAGGACATTACCTCAACAATGGTCACACCACCGTGGCAGCAGTAAGTGAGGGATCACCCCGGTGCAGTTCCACTACGCGCTTGTTGATGACCTGCTCAGCAGGGAGGAGTTCGAACGACGTGTAGAGGAGAAAATAAGGGATTGCGGAGACCTTGTCGATGAGCTGACCGGTGCAATGCTTGTCGTTGCCGATCTCGGTCGCCAGCATGTTAAGATACATGGCCTGGTGGCAAAATCAAGTCTTTTTTCATTTTTCGCAAAAGTAATCGAGAAGAGCGAACCAATGGAGTTCGACCGCACCGACGGGGATAAAGGCTTCGTTGCCTCGATCCTTGTCGGGGACGAGACCGGTGAGACCCGGCTGGTCCTCTGGGACGAGAAAGCCATGGCAGCCCAGGAAATCGAGAAAGGCGACGTGCTTGAGGTCATTGGAAAGCCAGGTAAGCGACCGGGTGACATCATGGCACTGGCCATCAGGAAGGCCACCTGCGAGATCGAATGCAGGAACAACATATCACCACTCAACACGGCCCCGGCAGAACGCTTAACGATCGAAGCCAGGTTGCTTTCACTGGAGGAGCCCAGGCTTTTCACACGCCGTGACGGCAGAGGGGGAGAGATGAGGGGGGCAGTCATTGGAGACGGGAGCGGGACCGCGCGGCTTATCTGCTGGATGCCGGAAATCCTCGACGATCTGGTACCAGGTACAACACTGCGTATTACCGGTGCGATCGATCGCTCACGCCCTCCCGTGAGGGAATATAGTGTAGATGAAAAAAGCACGGTAGAGCAGATAGAAATGGAGATTGAGGTGCTGATGAACTCCATTGCCGGAGTGGCCGATGAGGGGGTTTATTCTGTCAGGGGGACAATTTCACGGGTCCTGCCTGCAAGGTCTTTCATCGCGAAGGATGGCTCCCGGTCCCATGTCAGGAATATCATGGTCAGGGATGCTACTGGTGAGATCAGGGTAGTATTCTGGGGGGATACAGCAGTGCTGCATTACTTCCAGGGGGACTCCATCACCATTTATAATGCCACAGCACGGGTCGGAAGAACCGGTGAGCGCGAATTAAGCATCGGACGGGGCAGCACCATCTCGGTTGAAACCCAGGTATTCGGGCAGCCAATAGAGTTTCAGGGGACGATCCTGTCTGACAGGAGAGGGACATTGATCGATGACGGGACTACCTCTTACCTTATCAACGGTGAACACCCCCACGGTCGTGAAGTCCGTGTCACCGGTACACTTACAGGTCATACTATTACCCCGGAAACAGTAGAAGCAGCAGAGCTTTCCCGGGAAAAGGTACTCCTGCGGTGCCGTCGCCTGAAAGAGCAGATTGACCCGGCACGGCCTGGCCTGAAGGACCATTCCGGCCACGCCCCCTGATATGCTGCCACCGTACCCGTGGGAAACAATACACGGCAGTGAGAATTTCTGTGTGACCGGTTTTCTTCACTTTCACCCTGCGCACATGCCGGATGCATATATGCGAGAGTATATGATGTTCTTTTAGTAAGAGGTAGATAAGAAATGACCACCACAGGTCCACTTGAACTTGATGACTTACCCGGCGTTGGCCCAACCACCGCCGAAAAACTCCGGGAAGCCGGATTTGTCACCGTAGAAAGCATTGCAACAGCTTCCCCGCTCGATCTTGCGGAGACCGCAGAAATCGGAGAGTCCGTTGCAAAGAAGATGATCAAGGCCGCCCGCGAACTGGTAAATATTGGCGGTTTTAAAACAGGAAAGGATGTTTTTGAGCAGCGGAAGGAGATCAGGAAACTGCGGACCCGCGTCCCCGATCTCGACACCCTCCTTGGCGGGGGACTCGAAACACAGGCAATCACCGAGATGTATGGTGAATTCGGGTCGGGTAAAAGCCAGATCGTTCACCAGCTCGCGGTCAATGTCCAGCTCCCTGAGTCGGAAGGGGGACTGAATGGAAGCGCGATCTATATCGATACCGAAAACACGTTCAGGCCGGAGCGTATCGAGCAGATGGTCAACGGTCTTGAAATTGATAATGCCGATCCGCAGGAGTTCTTAAAAAATATCCATGTCGCGCGTGCCCATACCTCAGATCACCAGATGCTTCTCATTGATACGGCACGCGAACGTGCTGCCGAGATGAAGGAGTCCGATATGCCAGTCAGGTTGTTTATCATCGATTCCCTGACCGCCCATTTCCGTGCAGAATATGCTGGCAGGGGGACCCTCGCAACGCGGCAGCAGAAGTTGAACCGTCATATGCATGAACTGTTCAAGCTCGTGGACGAGAACAATGCCGTGGCACTGGTGACAAACCAGGTGATGTCGAACCCGGCTGTATTCTTCGGCGACCCGACAAAGCCAATCGGTGGTAACATCGTTGGCCATACCGCCACGTTCAGGTTATATCTCCGGAAGAGCAAGGGGGGTAAAAGAATTGCCCGTCTCGTGGACAGCCCGAATCTGCCCGAGGGTGAAGCACCGTTCATGGTTGAAGAGGCAGGTCTCAAGCCGTGCTGAGGGCAATCCTGACAGACGTGGACGGCACTATAACCGATCAGGGCCGTTCCTTGCACACCGGGGCTATAGAGGTGATCAGGGAGCTTGTTTCACGTGGCGTAGAGGTCGTGCTTGCCAGTGGTAATACAGCGTGCTTCATGGACGCGCTATGCCGTATGATAGGCACATCAGGGACCTTTATTGGAGAAAACGGGGGTGTATACCGTGTCGGATTCCCTGGTGAGCTCCATATCCACGGTGACCAGCAGGTCTGTCTCGCAGCATTTCAGGTAATACAGAAGCATTATCGGGATACAGGGGCACACCTCCAGTTACTCAGCCCCCAGTACCGGTATGCTGATGTCGCCTTCTCACGGACGGTCCCTCCGGAAGAGGTGGAAAAACTGCTCGCGGACTATGACGTGCGGGTAATTGATACCGGATTTGCTATCCATCTCCAGGCAAAAGGTGTTAATAAGGCGACGGCATTTATGGACCTTTCAAATGACCTCGGGATACCTGCCGGGGAATTTCTCGCTATAGGGGACGCAATAAACGATGTTGAGTTGCTCAAAGCCGCGGGGATAGGGGTCACCGTTGCAAACGGACATCCGGAGGCAAAGGCCGTTGCAGGATATATTGCAAAAAAAGGGTATGGAGATGGTTTTATTGAGGCAATGCAGCACTATTCATCTCATTTTCTTGAGAGATAGCGATCAACGACAATATAGTCCTTGATGTCTTTCACTGCTTCAAAATTAATATAGAGTTTATCGCCCTCAAGACGGTACCCTGATGTATCAAAGGACGAATCCGGGTGGATAATAAGATCGATTACCTGGCCTGTCTCGTCATCGACAATAATATTTTTGAGGGTCCCGATCACCTTTCCATCATTGGTCATAATTTTCTTCTTTGAAAGCTGGCGGGCCAGTATATGCGTCATAGAAAAAAATGATGATATATTAATATTTAAAGATGTTTAAAAACCTCGAGAGATTGTTGAGAAAATCGGTAAAACGGTAAATTTTGTCTAGCTGAGGATCTCAGCGGCCATCCTGATATCATGCGATGTAATCGTCTTCCGACCGGCATGGGATGCAAGTTTCAACGCTTCCTTCGCAATTTTCCGGCCATATTGTTCCATCAGGTCTGCAAGTGCTTCTCCTGCTTCATTGCCGACACGCTCAGCGCCGGTTTTCCGGATAATCCGTATTACCGGGGCAATCGGAATTTCTGTCATGGTATCCTGGTACTCCTTTTTCTCTTCCCTGCCAATGGTTGCAGCCGGTTGGAAATCGCCAGAGGAATCCCGTACTGGCAATGCCTAATCATTTCTTCTTATAAGAATTCACTCAATAAACCTGGGAGTGAATGACCCGGCATTGATGGGAGGGTGTAAAATTGGTTTAGGGTAGAGCCATAAATAGATTAGCCAATAGTTTGGGCGCCTGTATGGTGATCACCAGCACATTACCCGTGATCGCTCACAGTTCCAACATCCCGGGCGGAACAATAAATCATCATATAATCCGCCCTGACGAAAAGTTCAGGATGCATTCCAGGCCCGGTGAAAAATGCCTTGTAGCTGTAACCAGTTCAACGAAACCGTTCTTGCCTTAAAGAGAAGGAAATACCCGGATGATATCAGACTGAGTGAGAATACCGATTGGTTCGTCCCCATCAACGACAACCAGTCGACCAATTTTGCGTTCCTTGAACCTCCCGATTACCTCAAAGAGCTGTACATCAGCTGACGCTTTCACCACGTCAGTTGTCATTACCATATTGACCTTTGTAGTCAGGGGCATCTCATCATCAATTGCTTTTATCACATCTGAAAGAGTTATGATCCCTTCAAGACCCCTTTTTCCAATTACCGGGGCACCATGGATATGGCGGGTATTGAAGAGATGAAGTGCATCACGCAGCGTGGAGTCCGGTGGAAGTGAGAGTATCGGTGCGCTCATATAATGCCGGATCGATTGTTTCGGGAGTGATATCATCTCCTGGGTGGTAATCAGCAGGGATTGTTCCACCTCGTCTTTCCCATACACCTCACCACGGATCAGGAGCTTGTTAACCGGGGTAGGACCGATGGTAATCTGGTCGCCTATCTCGAAAATTTTTGCACTCCCAATCAGTTTTATTACCGCATGACAGATATCCGGGTGACACAGGGTAGTGAAATCAATCTCTGATACCTTTGCCCCCGTTACCGTCTCACCATTCCGGGAGATGCGGACATCATAGTCCTCGTCCGAAATGTCGAGGTCAAGTTCCCGAAAGGCAAGTGCTGTCGGATTATACCCTCCCTTCGGACCGGGGACCCCGTCAACCAGGCCTATCGCTTTAAGGGACTGCATCTGGTTCCGGATAGTGCCAGGGTTTCGTTTAATAACATCGGCGATATCTTCACCTTTAATCGGGTGGGAATGCTTTTGGTAGAGCGAAATAAGTGTAATCAGGATGTCTTTCTGAATAAGGGAAAGATCCATAATGATTAATCATGGGAGTACCATAAATAGGTTAGGTTGAACTTCTGTGGAATTTGAGAGAATCCCGACTGTACCGACCGCTGACGAAGTCCTTGACAGGTGTTTCCGGCGTGCTGCGGCTAAAATGAAATTAAAAGCGAATAAAGACCGCGCAAATCAGGATTTCGTACGGGCTGTCAGCCACTCAATTCACGACCGACTGGTACACGTGATCCAGACATTCCCTGAATTCGAGACCCTCCCTCCGTTTTACCGGGAAACAGTAGATATCCTGTATGGAATTCCGAGGCTGAAAAAAGCCCTCGGGGCGATTGGATGGGCAGCCAGGTGGTCCAGGCTTCATGGCCCGGATCTGATATTAGAGACACGCAGAGGTGCGGATCCGCTGGCCGCACGAAAAAAGGCGGTTGCACGGCTTGCCTCAGTAGTGCACCAGATAGACTCCGAACTGCGTTTCTTAAATGAAGTAAGAAATGTGGTCCGGAAACTTCCCCATGTAGAGGACATTTTTACGGTGGTTATCGCAGGGTATCCGAATGTCGGCAAATCGTCATTTATTAGGCTGGTTTCCACAGCCGACCCGGAAGTTGCTTCGTACCCGTTTACTACAAAAGGAGTCATCGTAGGGCACCGGGTGGACGGGAGGAAGCGGATGCAGTTTATCGATACTCCTGGTGTACTTGACCGGTTACCTGAGGCAAGAAATCCCATCGAACGGCAGGCAATGGCTGCAATAACCAACATCGCCGATGTCATCCTGTTCATTCTTGACCCGAGCGAACACTGCGGGTTCCCGCTCGAAGACCAGATGAAACTGTATGAAGAAATAACCAGCACTATCGATGTGCCGGTTGTTGCAGTCGCAAACAAATCTGATATAAAATGTCTGGATGGCTACCCCCTGATGTCAACAGGCCAGAACTCAGGGGTTGACGAGGTCCTTCTTACGCTTATGGAATACTGGCGGGAACCTGGGCCGGTTGAAGAGCCGATCCCATACTCCGTCACATACTGAAGCCGGTAAGAAATCATTAATTTTCGGCTGGTATGAAAAACTCCAGGCAACCACCTGAAAGGCCACCTTTTTTATGCTCATTTATGAGCCAGGTGGCTCATAGCACGCTTTGTTGAAACCCTCTCAAATCTATCTTGCAGATTGGGTTATTCCAAAATTTCGTCACGCTCCCGGGGCTCATGGCCCGCCGCTGTGGCGCCCCGGTTGGGATAGAGACTATTCCCCCAATACTCTGAAATTAATGAGCCTTCGCCGAAACCCATGCCCGAAGAATATCTGAATGGGGGTGAGGCAGGGAGGGGGTGAAACCCCCTCCTGTCTTCGTATTTCCCTCTTAATTTTTTATGACACCGAAGGGTTTCAACAAAGCCATAATTCCAAAATTTCGTCACGCTCCAGGGACTCAAGGCCCACCGCTGTGGCGACCCCGGTTGGGATAGAGACTATACCCAATACTCTGAATTTAATGAGCCTTCGCCGAAACCCCTGCCCGACGAATATCTTAATGGGGGTGGTGCAGGGAGGGGGTGAAACCCTCTCCTGTCTACGTATTCTCCGCTTATTTTTGAAAATCCTCAGGATTTACCCTGTAAATGCCTGAACGACCACGAATCTGAAGATATTTTGAACGTGGCATTTTCAATCGTTCGGGTGTGAACTTCCCGTTCATCTGTATTTCAACAAAGACTAATTATCGATAATTAATTGACTGAAATGTTAATCTACCAATATTTTGGAAGAATTGAGACATTTTTTCCGGGATCAGATTATCATCCATCCCCAGCTCCCACTTATTGCACACCCGATCAAAAAACCGATAATTGCCCCACCATTTAATGGAGGGAGCCCTGCCTGTGGTTTTCCCTTATATACAAACCACAGGAGGACTACAAGGCCGGCGAGTGATCCAATAATTGCACCCAACGCCGGAATATTAATAAATGGCAATTCGCCCGGTTTTAAAAACATGTTCGCAGAAACAACGAGGATCGCAGGCATAATGAGGTCCCCCATCCCCATGATGAATGCCCCCCGCTCTCCCTCGCCGATCTTGCCTATCCCATCCCTGATATATGAATAACTGACTTTTTTCGGGATCACGAAGAGAATGGGCGTTTTCATCTCCATAACACCTTCTGCAAGGGTGATCATATGCCGGGTCTTATAGACTGATATTGCATCATAAATCGCGAGGAGGACGAGCAGGATAAGTACAGGGAGAATACCAAGCGAGATCCCAAAAATTGACGCCGCACCTGCCGCAATAAGTATTCCAAGTGTATCAATGACATACCATTCCGGATACAGGTACAGGAGAGCAATCGCAAGCCCGGACAGTATGAGTGGCAGGATCACTGCAACGATTTCATTACTGGTAAAAAGGGTTACAATGGAGCTGAAAATATAAACAAATGTAAAATATATCGAGATTGCAATGATAGCGACAATCAGTTGTTTATAGCGATACTTCAGGAGGACCAGGAGCACAGCAGTGAATGCGAGGAGTATCGCGATAAAGATCAGGGGATTTAACATTGATGAAGGGTCTTCGAAGGCCGAAATTCCTGCGGCTTTCATCGGGAGTGACAGAAGTATAGCGCCAATTTCGACGAGTACCATCATTCCCAGTATCCCCGATATCGGGACGAGCTGTTTCAACTCCATACTAAAACTCCATTCATCATAGGTAGTTTAATTAGTTGGTCTTCATTATCTAAAAGCATGGATATTCGAGATTACGCGCGCGACATTATTCTGATTATTATCCTCGTAATCGCCACACTCGCACTCGTCACGCGCCTCTGGTATGATACTACAATTGCTCTGGGAGCAATGCTGATGGTGCTTTCCCTTGGGGGACTTCTCCTGTCCCAGAGCATCAGGATCCGTTCACTGGAACGGAGTATCCAGGTGCGTGACAAGGCAATAAGGGCGAATCTTGAGGAAATTTCAGCGAAAATGATCCAGAAATACGATGCGAGTGCAGCCCATCTCGATGACGTCGTCAACGAGTTAGGGAAACGTATCTACCGCTAGAATATAAACTCCGCACGGTCACCATGGGAGTCGCGTTACGTGATATTATTGCAGAGTATAAAGTGCCCCTCGGGTGGGAGGCACTTCCCGGAATAGCGGCAGTTGACGCCCATAACGCACTCTACCAGTTCCTTTCAATTATCCGCCAGCCTGATGGTACCCCCCTGATGGATACAAAGGGCCGGGTCACATCGCATCTCTCCGGTATTCTCTTTCGGAATGCAAATTTCCTGGAGAGAGGGATCAGGCCGGTGTACGTATTCGATGGCCCACCCCCGGATTTTAAACAAAAGACCATAGAAGAGCGGAGAAACGCAAGGGCGCAGGCTGGTGAACGCTGGGAGGAGGCGCTTGCAAGGGGCGACACGGAAGAGGCCTATAAGCAGGCGAGGTCATCATCAAAGGTCGATCGGGACGTAATTGAAACCTCAAAGAAACTCCTGTCCCTGATGGGGATACCCTGTATCGATGCACCAAGCGAAGGGGAAGCGCAGGCAACATACATGGTGATGCATGGCGATGCATCCTATGTTGTATCGCAGGACTATGATACACTGCTCTTCGGAGTCCCCATGCTTGTCAGGAACCTCACGATAAGCGGTAAACGGAAAATTCACGGGAGAAGCGTCATGTTAAACCCGGAAAAGGTCGCCCTTGCGGAGGTTCTGAAAGGACTGGGTATCACCCGCGAGCTGCTTATCCAGATCGCGGTACTTATCGGGAACGATTTTAACCCCGGTGTGAAAGGTATCGGCCCGAAGACCGGGCTGAAGCTGGTAAAAGAAGGTTCCTTCGAAAAGACCATGCGTGAAAAGGAACCGGATTTCGATCCCGGACCGGTTATTGACTTTTTCTTAAACCCGCCTGTCACCAGTGAGTATAACCTGGCCTGGCATCCACCGGACACGGTTAAGATCGAGGAGATGCTCTGCGGGGAGTATAATTTCTCGGTGGAACGGGTGAGAAAAGCGCTTGAAGGGATTGCAGGGAAAGCAGGTCAGAAGACACTTGACAAATGGTTTTAGGATACATTTTTCTGGATTTTTTCCTGGAATTAGATCAGTCGTTAACAATTGAGAAATTGAGTTGGACAGAACATTTTATTGCAACACGTATTATTTGTAAAAATGGAAAAAATTGTTCTTCTGATATTCTGTGGACTGTCAAAAAGCGGAAACTGCATAGACAGGAGGGGGTTTCACCCCCTCCCTGCCCCACCCCCATTAAGATATTCTTCAGGCAGGGTTTCCCGAAGGCACAGTAAATTCAGAGTATTTTTGGATAGGCTCTATCCCAACCGGGGTCGCCAAAGCGGCGGGGCAGCGCCCCGGGAGCGTGGGTCAATTTCGGAACAACCCAAAATCGCTAGAGATTATCAGAGCATTTCTACAGAGCTGGTTATTTTATTCAATTTTTCTCCAGGTATGCGCAAATCGCTGGGCTGCTGTGAAATGGCCGAACACCCCGAATATTACGAGCAACCACCCGAGCAGCGGCATCCCGAGTACTCCCTCAGGGAATACCAGTGTCAGGATCCCTGCCACCATGATCAACAGCAGGCGATCTGCCCGCCCGAGCACCCCGCCATAAAATCTCCCGGCACCAACGGCCTGGGCCTGGGTTCCCAGATACGAGGACATGAGGACCCCCGTCAGAGCAAAAATACCAAGCAGCCAGCCGGCATTTCCCCCGCCGATAATTCCGGTGATGATAAAAATATCTGCATAACGGTCAACCACATGGTCGAGGAAATCCCCCTTCGGGCTCTGGATATTCATTGCCCGTGCAAGAGCGCCATCCAGCGCATCCAGGCCCGCATTCAGCGCGACCATGACGACAGCTGCTGCAATATAATTAAAATAAAAAAATATACCTGCAGCAATTGCGGCGACCAGTGATCCAACGGTCAGAATATTAGGAGTCAGGCCCATCTTCATTGAGGCCGCGATGAAAGGGTTGAACCAGTCCTTTACATGCGGTCTGAAATGGTCAAGGGTCATGTCATTGGCTCCAGGTAGTCCGACCAGTCGTTCTTCCCATAAGAGGAAGGGATCTCCCTCCGGATAAACTGCTCTATATGTTCCACGCAGACGGGGATCGTATCATATGTCGTTTCAATTTCAAGAATATGCCCTGGCGGATGAATCTCGAGGGTCTCGACAAGGATCACATCGAGCGCTTCGGCTTCAACATTCTCCCGTATTTTCTCCCACGGGTATCCCCGCTTCACCAGCCTTGATTTGAGGATATCCGGCCTGCAACGGAGAATGATTACAAGGTCGCAGGGGAGGAGATGGGCAAGGTGAGCTTCAACGAACCCTTCGACTGGTCTGAATGATGCAATCCATGCTTCCTCGTCAATGATAACGGTATCCCGGTCATTGTCCGCCTCTATAATAAATTCCTGGGTTGTATCTGTTGCATGGACTACCCGATAACCCCGCTTTTCCAGCTCTTCTGCAATCGCAGACTTCCCTGTACCGGGGGTCCCGGATATCCCGTACATCATGGATTCAGGCGCCCGAAGGCATCAATACACATAGTGTTCTCCCAATCAGCCCCGATACTTACACGGACATAATGGTCTTCGAGACCACGGAAACTCCGGCATGACCGGGCAAGCACACCCATCCGGGCAAGACGGTCAACTGCCTCATCAGATGTGAACGGGGCAACGTCCACCATAATGAAATTCGCATCCGACTGCATGACAGGAAAATTCAACCGCCCTGATAATTCCTTTCGCCAACGGATTACCCGTGCCCGGGCCGTTTCAACATGTTGTGTATCTGACAGGGCACCCACTGCTGCTGCAGCCGATACCGCGTTAAGGGTGTGGGGTGTGGCAGCACGGAGGTAATAGGGCCGGAACCATTCCGGCACAAAGGCATACCCTACCCTGAGCCCGGCAAGCGAGTACGCCTTTGAAAAGGTCCTCCCGATGATCAGGTTATCGTAGTCCCTGAGTAGCGGGAGATAATCCAGGTCTGAAAACTCAACATAGGCATTGTCGAGGAACAGGACACATTCGATCTCATTCAGAATTCCCCGGATCACTTCCGGAGATGTCCCGTTTCCTGTCGGGTTATTGGGGGTGCACAGGAACGCCAGCTTTGCTTCTTCGCACGCTTCGATGAACCTGGCAGGCTCAACGGTAAAACCCGGCCCCCTTGGCACTTCGACAACCCCCGCCCCCTGCGCAATGGCAGAAAGGCGGTAAAAAGAGAAGGTAGGGGTGGAAATCGCGACAAGGTCTCCTGGTTCCACAAGTGTCCGGATCGTTGTCTCGATGACCCCGTCCATGCCAACACCGGTAACGAAAGGGAAATTCCCATGCACCGCGATAAGGGCGTCATTCAGGGAGACCTGGCGCTCGTCAGGGTACCGGTTCGCGTTGCAAAGTGCTTCGTACCCCTTTTTCAGGGCAATTTCCGAAGGTGGATCCGGATTTTCGTTGCTTGCAAGCCTGGCAACCCAATCAAGACCATGTTGTTTCCCAATCTCGGCCGCGTTCCTGGCAAAGACATAGCCCTCGCTCTGGTAGCACCCCCTAACCGATCGCTTCATTGACCACCTCTATCACGCGATCTATCTCACGGTCGCTGATGACAAGGGGGGGCATGAGCCGCAGGTTCCCATCCGCAGCACAGTTTACCAGTACACCCTGTCCGGCACAATTGTCCCGGATTGAGACGCACCGGTCCCCGGTGGTCATCCCAATCAGGAGACCGGCAACCCGGGGATTATGCCTGGACAGCCCCTTCCTGAACCGTTCTGCCTTTACGGGAATGGAGGACAGCACTTCTTCGATGACCCCGATCGTTGCAAGCGCTGCTGCACAGGCAAGCGGGCCTCCCGCAAACGTGCTCCCGTGCTCACTTTTCTGGAACTCGAGACCTTGCCGGGCCACAAGAGCTCCCATTGGAAAACCACTGGCAATTCCTTTTGCAATTGTCACAATATCCGGCGTTACATGGGAATGCTGGTAGGCAAACCACTTCCCGGTCCTCCCCATCCCTGTCTGTACTTCATCGGCGATCATCAGGGTGCCGTGGTCGTCGCAGACCTCCCGGACCCCTTCAAGGAAACCTGGTGGTGGAAGGATGACCCCCGCTTCACCCTGGACGGGTTCAACAAGGACGGCGGCTGTAGTATCATCGACTGCCTTTTTCAGTGACCCGAGGTCTCCATATTCCACAAATGAACATTCAAGCCCGAGAGGTTCGAACGGCTCACGTATTGCCGGTTTATGGGTAACCGCAAGGGACCCTATCGTCCTCCCGTGGAACCCGTGCACAAATGAGACAAATTTTTTCCTGCCAGTCCGCACACGGGCCAGCTTCAGCGCTCCATCGTTTGCTTCGGCTCCCGAGTTGGAGAAAAAAGCCTTTTCAAGGCCTGATATCTCAACAAGTTTCTTCGCCAGTTCTGCCTGGTGTGGTACATAGTACAGGTTGGAGCAGTGGATCAGGTCATGCGCCTGGTCGCAGATCGCTTTCACCACGGCCGGGTGGCAGTGACCGGTGCTGCACACGGCAATCCCTGCCACGCAGTCAATGTACTCCTTTCCATCTGAGTCCCATACTAATGATCCCGATCCCCGGGTGATCATCATGTCCCGGGTAAATGCGGGCATAACGTACTGTGCATCCAGTTCCCTGAAATTGGATGAATTTTTCATGTATATCCTTCCTGGTTAGTTGTCCTGATTGTTCATCTGGTTATTTTGCGGTGGAGAAATTATACGCCGAAACGTTCCGGAGGGAGATTTGGCGATTCAGACTCCGCCCATTTCAACCCGTCTCATTCGTATTCAATAGTCGCCGGTGGCTTGGGAGTGATATCATACACAACCCTTGACACGCTTCTGATCTGTCCTGTGATCCGGGACTCGATTTTCGCCAGTACCTCGTACGGGAGATGGATCGGGTCCGCTGTCATACCGTCGCGCGAGTTGACCGCCCGCACGGCAACTATCCACCCATGGACCCGATTATCCCCCTTCACCCCGGTCCCAAGACCGACCACTGCGGCCAGGCACTGCCATGGCCGGAACTGTTCAACCAGTTCGCCCTCGACAATCCAGTTCGCTTCCCGGACGACCTCAACTTTTTCAGGGGTAACTTCCCCTATTATCCTGACTGCAAGGCCTGGTCCCGGAAATGGCATCCTGTGCTGGATTTCTGCCGGAAGCCCGAGTGCACCGGCAACATCCCGTACCTCGTCCTTGTAAAGGTCACGGAGCGGTTCAATCACGCCTTCAAATTCCATGTGAAGTGGCATACCACCGACGTTATGATGGCTCTTGATACCACCCTCGCTCTCTATCCGGTCAGGGTAGATCGTCCCCTGCAGGAGCATTTTCGCCCCGGTAAGCCTTGCCTCACGTTCGAAAACACGGATGAACTGCTCACCAATAGCTTTCCTCTTCGCTTCCGGGTCTGTGATCCCTTTCAGGACTGATAGGAATTCAACCGACGCATTAACCACCTTTAAGTTCATGTCACCAAACAGGTGACAGATCCGTTCGGTCTCACCCTTTCGCATGAGCCCGGTATCGACATAAATCGGCACCAGGTTACACCCGATCGCCTTTGCCGCCAGCGCTGCCGCCACCGAGCTGTCAACCCCTCCTGAAAGGGCCATGACAACACCCCTGCCGGCCGCGGCATCCCTGATCTCTGTTATTGCCTGGTCGATGAATTTTGCTGTATTAACCATTCATTCACCTGTATTTTCAGATTTTTTTATTCCTCTCACGGCATGCTGCCACAAACCCGAGGAACGGGGGTGACGGTCGCGTCGGTCGTGACCTGAACTCCGGGTGGAACTGGGTGGCAAAGAAGAACGGGTGTGACGGCACCTCGAGTATCTCCATCCGGTCCCCCCAGGTCCCTGAAAACACCACACCTGCCTTTTCGAGCGTTTCTATGGAACCCGGGTCTACCTCGTACCGGTGGCGGTGCCGCTCGGTGGTCTCGTTACTCCCGTAGAGCTTCTTCGCCAGGGTCCCGTCCTTAATAGTAATCGGGTAGTTCCCAAGTCTCATCGTGCCACCCAGGTTTTTCACGTTCTCCTGCTCGGGAAGTATTGCTATCACGTGCCGGCCTTCACCGAACTCTTCGCTCGTTGCGTTTGTCCACCCGAGCACGTTTCGCGAGTACTCGACAACCGCCATCTGGAACCCGAGGCAGAGACCGAGGAACGGGATACTATTTGTCCTTGCATAGGTGATGGCATCGATCTTACCCTGTATTCCACGCGGTCCGAAACCACCAGGGACCAGGATCCCGTCATATTCCTCCAGGTGTGACTGCTCGAAGCGTTCTGCATCGAGCCAGCCGATCTTCACCTCGGTAGAGAGGGCACGTCCCGCATGTTTGAGTGCTTCCTTGATACTCAGGTAAACGTCTTCTATTCCATATTTAGAGACAACGGCTACACTGATGCGGCTTGTGTATTCCCGGTTCACAAGGCTGTACCAGTCATTGTTCACCTGTCTTTTCTCAAGTCCCATATGCTTGGAAAGGACCTCCGCAAGACCGTCCTTCTCCATCTCCATCGGGACCTGGTAAATGTCAGGGACCGTCGCGGCACTGATTACACCTGCCTGCGGGAGGTCACAGAACGCTGAAATCTTACGTTTCGTATTGGGGCCGATCGGTCGATCACTCCTTCCGACGATAATATCCGCATGGAGACCAAGTTCACGGAGTGCCTTGACTGAGTGCTGGGTCGGCTTCGTTTTCATGTCACCCATCGAGTCAGCCGGTATCAGGGTGACATGGATAAGGAGACTGTCAGCTTCGGGGAGCTCTCCCCGCATCTGCCTGACCGCCTCGAGGAACGGCATACTCTCGATGTCACCAACCGTACCGCCGACTTCAACGAGGCAGATTTCCGCCTGATCACCGCCATTGATCACGGTTTCTGCCGCATTCCTGATACAGGTCTTTATCTGTTCAGTGATATGCGGGATGATTTGTACCGTCTCACCAAGGAAATCGCCCCGGCGCTCCATCTCGATGACTGTCCGGTAGACTTTCCCGGTTGTGATATTGTGATTTGCACCGAGGTCAATATCGAGGAACCGTTCATAATTCCCGAGGTCAAGGTCGACCTCCCCACCATCGGAGAGGACGAACACCTCGCCATGCTGGCCAGGATTCATCGTCCCGGCGTCGATATTGAGGTACGGGTCAATTTTTACCGCCGTGACGTTATATCCACGGTTTTTCAGGATGCGTCCAACAGACGCTGCAGTAATCCCTTTTCCAAGCCCGCTCATTACTCCGCCGGTAATAAAAATATACTTCACACGATCCCCCGTTCACCTGGTACAGTTATGATTATTCATTATCACTCATTTTATGATAGTTCTATTCCCCTCCATCACGGGTGATTGGGAAAAAAGAAGTGTAAGGAGTCCGGTTGCCCCATCCAAGAAAAGGGATCGCGGCCACCTGCAGGTTTGCGGGGATATATAACCTGGCAGGCCTGTCGATCCACCAGAAAACCGGGTTGTGGCGTACTGTTACGTGGTGCCCGGATCAGGTCTTTTCACAGTGGTTGAAATCGCAAACGAAGCAGATGAACGTGCGATACTATCATCCTGGCCCTCTGGTCGCACATCAGCTTCGGAGAATACCACCCTCCTTCCTTTTTTAATAACACGGCCTTGTGCAACCAGGACCATGCCGGGTCCGGCCCCCCTCATGAAACTGGTTGATTCCGAGATGGTGGCAATGACCTGGTCTTCTTCGAGCTGGGCGTAAATGGCAAGCACCATGGCCTCGTCAGCGAGCGCTGTAAACATTCCGCCCTGTAAAAAACCTTCCCCGTTGAGCATATCGTCCCGCACCCTCATGCTGAGCGTGGCCTTCCCCTTATCAAGCGAGACCACATCGATCCCCATCAGGCAGAAAAACGGGTTTGCATCCCTTCCTCGATCCCGTATCCTTTGAATATAACTCATTTGTTTCCCTTTAATCTTCGCGAGCGATACCATAAGGGTTTTCCCAAAAAACCCTGGGTGTATTCATCTGCTTCGCGGGACAATCCTTTCAGCATGTCGAATGAACTGATGAAGGAGAAGGAGTTGACGGAGTTACTCCGTGACCTCGTATGGCTGAATGCGGTCATCGCAACGGAATTGATCCAGATCACCGAGAACAGTTCGCAAATACTTCATAAGTGCCCCCCTCCTGATTCCTGTCTCCGTGACCACCAGTCACTCCGTGAAACGGCCCTGCTGATAGCAGAGCGTTGCCGGCCGGGAACTGCCTTAAAAGAGCACCTTACAAACCACCAGTAAGATAAATCTGCGTAATGTATTTGCCGTTGTGCCCCGAAACATACAGGTACAACGGTATGGCTGAGCGCGTATCCAGGTACCTGTGACAGGCAGTACTTCCGTTACCTCCTGTCATCAGCTAATGGTACCACACTGTGTTATATGGAAATATACAGGGTTTGATATTGTGAATAAGGCGTGTAAAAGGCCTATCTATCCGGAGTGAGTATACTGGAACAAACAGAGATCAAGGCAGAGATGGCCGCATGTACCCTTGTTATACCGGCCTATAACGAGGAGGAGCGTATCCACCTGCTCCTTTCAGATATAGCGGGTTCCGGCACCACATTTATATTTGTCTGCGACGGGAACGATAAGACCGCAGCGATAATCCATGATTTTGCAACAGCAAATCGGAATATGCGGATACGCTGCCTGGAATATCCAGTCAGGCTCGGAAAAGGAAAGGCCATCAGGGAAGGACTCAAAATAGCAGTTACACCGTATGCAGGTTACATGGACGCAGATGGTTCTACAGTGCTGGGTGAGATGAATGCACTTCTTCACGGACTGGGGGAGGCGGATGGCGCGATCGGCTCCCGTTACGTGCCCGGGTCAAGAGTCACCACACCGCAGGGTATATTCAGGAGACTGGAGAGCAGGACGTTCAACCTTATTATCAGGTTACTCTTTGGCCTGCCATATAACGACACCCAGTGCGGGGCGAAAGTCTTTAAATCAGGTCCATTGGAGCTTATCCTCCCTAAAATTACCTCAAACGGGTTCGAATTTGATGTAGAACTGATCTGGCGGATGAGAACATCAGGGTTTGTCGTGAAAGAACTCCCGATTATCTGGCAGAACAGGGGGGACTCACGGGTAAAGGGCCAGGACGCCTTTTCAATGGTTATGAACCTCTTAAAACTCAGGATTGGAAGGGAACGAACTTGACAGGTTTTGGCGAGAGAAAACGGCAGGCATTTCAGCTGTTTGAAGACGGGAACTACGACGGGTCGTATGCCACCTGCATGGCTCTGCTGGGTGAGGACCAGGAACCGCAGGTTGAGGTACTGGCAGCCACGAACCTGTTTTATCTCGGGCGCCTCGAAGAGGCGGAACTACATTTCCGTGACCTTGCACGGAAAATGCCGGACTCTTCACATGTTCATGGGTTCCTTGGGAAGGTCCTCCGTGAAAAAGGTGATGAAGGGGCCGTGGCCGAATTCTCCACAGCAGTGCGGCTCGACCCGGATAACCAGGACGCCCTCCGGAATTACGCAAAATGCCTCATTGATGCCAGGGATTACCGCAGGTCACTTCCAGCGCAACGACGCCTTGCGACGCACTCCCGGAGAGATGATGACTGCAGGGACCTGATTGCTACGCTTATTGCCGTGGGAGAGGGTATTGAAGCACTGGACCAGTACCAGAAGTTCCCCTCCCTGAAAGCGAACGTTGACCCGCTTTTCATCGATGCCCTCATTGCCGCAGGAGAGTTTGCAAAGGCCGGGGATGCCGCATCTGCGGAGTTTGAACGTTCCGGGAACAGGGAATTTCTTCGGAAATACCTCGCGGTCCTTTCACGCTACAATGTTGCCCATGCCCTTTCGGGATACCGGGACGCCTGCATGATGGGGGCGGACTATGGCATTGCGAAGGACTATATCAACCTCCTTATTTCAGTCCGGGATAATGATGAGGCACTCAGGATGTGCAGGGAACTGGTAACGAATGATAAGGATACGGACAGTTCAGTTCGCCTTATTGAATGCAGGCTGCTCGTCGGACTTGGTAAGAAAGAAGAGGCAAAATCAACCTACGAAGAACTGATCCGTTCAGGTATCGGGAGTGCAGGGAGTGATGCTTTGCTCCGTGACGCACTCCCGCTCTACCGCGAGTTCCTCCTGACATATTACCCGAAAAACGAGACATTAAAGACATTCACATCGGTCGTCTCACCGGGTGCGAACCCGGTATGCCTCTATGAGACCGGGAATCTCTACGAACAGCTCGGGGATGTTACCGAGGCCCGTGGTTGGTACTACCGGGCATACCGGAGCGATTTCCTTACCGGCGGCCTTGAATATGCGTCATTCCTTGCCCGGCACAAGGAGTGGAGGGAGTGCGAGAAAGTGATGCTGTATATCCTTTCCAACATTAAACGGAGCCGGGACATTGTCAGGGTAGCGCAGATAACCACGGGAGGAAATATGATTCACCACACCCCGAGGCTCCTCTTCAGTCTTATCGAACGGCTTGAAGAACGCCGGGACAAGCTCCCTGCAGAAGGGCTCGAATTCCTGGCCGTGGCGTATCTGGTTGCAGGGACGAATGCAATAGGTGAAGGCAATTATCCGGCATGCAAACGCTACTGCCTTCAGGGACTTGATATCCTGCCCGCATATTCGACCTGCATTGCAACGGCAGATTTTATTGCCGTCCTGGGACGCTGCAAGGAGCGGGCGATAGTCGACCAGCCGGTAATGGATGATCCGGAAGGGGCTGCAGGAATTTCTATAAGGGATGTGCCAATAGTCCGGATTAGTGGTCTCGAGCCGCAGGAGGAGAAAATCCTCGAGTTCCTGAAATTACACCGCAAGGCCAGCGAAACAGACCTGCGAAAACTACTCGGGACCCGCCGGGTAACAGGGATAATGAATAAGCTGATTGCCAAAAGTGTTGCACAGGGTGTGCGGCACGTTGCAAAACGGGGGAGCGGGGAACAGGGGGAGATCTATGAGTATACGGGAGGGTGATCGGATGGACGAACAGAAACTGGAGAGCCTGAATATTATCAACGCGTTACGGCGGGGGACCGTACCTGCCAGCGGACTTGAACGGATAGCAGTCGGTCTGGACGTGGAAGAGGACGTCATTGCCACGCAGCTGGATTATGTCTCTTCCGGTGGGGGCGACCTCAAGTTTATCCGGGGGGATTACGGGAGCGGGAAGACGTTTCTCGTAGCACGGTCACTTGAGATTGCACGTGAAAAAGGATTTGCCACGGCCCATGTCATCATTTCCCCTTCTTCTCCACTCCATAAGCTGAAAGGGATTTACCAGCAGATATGCGGGAGCCTGCGGACGAAGGAAGACGAGCACGCGCTGAAGACCGTGATCGACAACTGGCTCTATGCTATCGAGGAACGGATCATCCAGGTCACCGGTGAGGGAATGGATGAGCAGGGGCTCGAAACAGCAACCGAACGGGAGATAGAGTCTGCCCTCGCCGGGATAAGCGAGATGAACTCGTCGCTTGCGGCTGCGCTCAGGACGTATTACCGGGCGAATAATACCGGGGACTTCCAGCTTGCGCAGTCTGCGATAGGCTGGCTTTCCGCTGAGCCGAATATCGGCCGCGATTTCAAACAGAAAGCCGCGATAAAAGGGGATATTGACGAGACCGTTGCATTTGTGTTCCTGAAAGGGATTGTAAAGATCATTATCGGGTCTGGATGCCGGGGCCTGGCCGTCGCAATCGATGAAGCGGAGATTACGCAGTCCTCCCCGCGGGCGACCCGGGAAAAAGGGTATTCCCTGATACGACAGGTGGTTGATTCACTTGACGGGGGCGAAATGCCCCACTGCTATTTCCTGGTCACCGGAACACCTTCGCTCTTCGAAGGACCACGCGGGTTCCGCTCACTTCCTGCCCTGTTTGACCGGATCAATGTTGTCCAGACCGATAAATTCAGGAACCCGAGGCAGCCGCAGATCATTCTGTCGCGGTTCAATACAACCAAGCTCGAAAAAGTCGCCCTGAAGGTCTGTGACATCTATTCTGTCGCCTACAAAGAGGTCGACCGGGAGCGGATCTCGCACCGGTTTATCAGGGCGATGATCAGCAAGGTGACGGGAAAATTCGGCGGGAGGGTGGATATCATCCCGAGGATTTTCTTAAAGGAATTCGTGGATGTACTCGATAAATGTGAGCTCTACGAAGATTATGACCCCTGGGCAGCCTATGAATTTGACACCGCCCGCTTAAAAGGTGAACTTCGGGAAGAAGAAGAAGCGGTCATGACGATTGAGTTCTGATAGTACTGCTTTCGGGATTGGCCGGTAAACTACCCTGGCCCGGATTACAGCCAGCCGGAATTACCTTTTTTATTACAATTGGACAGGCGAACGTGACCATATGAAAATAATTACCGGTACATCCCTTCAGGTACCATCATCTCGAACCGTGCTCCCTTGCCAGGTTCGCCGGCCTCGGTGATAGTGATGCCGGTGATTGCAAGGATCTCGCGTGAAATGAACAGCCCGAGACCGGTATTTTTCCCAAATCCCCGCTCGAAGATCTTCTCTTTCTCATCTACCGCAACACCATCGCCATCGTCCTCACATACAATCACACAATTACCATCGAGTTTCTCAGTAGAGAACCGTATAGTCGTGATCTTACCGCCGTACCGTACTGCGTTGTCCATCAGGTTGTAAAACACTTTTACAATCAGCGGGTCTGCAAACATTTCTTTATTGGCAGGAAGATCGTTTTTGACCATGACCTGTCCGAGCGGGGCTTCTTTTGCTGCAGTATCCACGATAATACGACAATCCTGCCAGACGGGGACATTGATGCCGATCTCCTCGCATTCGTTGGTGAACCGGATCAAAGACGAGATCCGCTTTGCAGAGGTCGAAACCTTCTGTAAATATTCGTTACATGTTGTGTCGGGCTGTTTCTTTTCGAGAATACCCAGGTAACCCATCAGCACGGTAAGCTGATTGTTGATGTCATGCCGGGTGATGCGGGAGAGGAGAGTGAGCTTCTTATTTGCCTGAACGAGTGCTTCCTCCACCCTTTTCCGTTCGGTGATGTCTAATGCAGTAAACGTCACGCCAGTGGTCAGGTCGGAAGGATCGAGCGGTGTCGAGGAGAGGAGAATATCGATAATCGTCCCGTCTTTCTTCTGCCACCGGGTCTCGACGGAACCGGACCCTTTCTGTGCGATTTGGCCATATTTTTCTCTGCCGACATATTCGAATTCCTCCTGCGTCTGGTAGAGGGAACTGGAGGATTTGCCGATCAGTTCTTCAGCTGTGTACCCTGTCATCTGGCAAAGAAGATCGTTGACTGACTGAATGATACGGTTGGATACGACACCGATACCAATCGGTGCGACACGTATGATACTGTTGAGGTGAGACTCACTCTCCCGCACTGACTCTATCATCCTGTTGCGTTCTGTGACATCCCTCGTCACCCCGATAAGCACTTCCTGGTTATTCCACCATCCACGGATAACCTTTGTTTCAACTTCGATACGTTCACCGCCTTTTGCAAGAACGGGAACCGGGCAGGAATCGATTGTTCCGGCAATCATCCCCTGTACAATTTGAAGTGCTTCAGAACGTCGCTCGGGGACATGCAACAGCAGGATATTCGTACCGGTAAGTTCCTCCGCTGAATATGAGAGACGTTTCTGAACCGCAGCATTTACTGCAAGGATGTTTCCCTTCATATCCAGTACAAAAACCATCTCATCTATCGAGTTGAACAGGGTCTCTAAATTTTTTAATACCTTCTTTGCCTGCTCTTCGGCTACCATTCTCTCTAATGTGCTGCCAAGTTCCCTGCCTATGGAGGTGAGCGTCTGTTTTTCCGCTTCAGAGATTACATACCTCCTTGAGCTGACGATATTCAGTGCCCCGATAGCCACCCCTTTTGAGAGTAAGGGGATACTGGCCATCGACTGAAACCCAGACTTCTTCGATCGGTCAGGTGCGATTTGGGCATAATTCTCGGTGATGATCGGTTCATTTTGAATAAACAGTGTATCATAGGGTTTTTTATCAATGGATACGCTCTGAATTTCAGTAAGGAGGTCGGAGGGAATATTTTTTGAGTGGACTACATCTGCGGTTCGTGTCGAATGATCCACAAGGTAGATCCCACCCGCATCGAAATCCAGAAGACGCAGAGATTCCTCCAACATAGTAGTCAGGAGTTTGGGAAGATCCTCTGCCTTGTTAGCCGAAGAGATAATCTCATTGAGGATTGAGAGCATTGTCGACTGGTGTTTCAGCGCCTCTTCCGATATCCGGGATTCGGTAATATCTAAGAAGGTAACGATGACCCCTGTAATTGTACCGCGTTCATCATATTCCGGGTCTGCATGGACAAGCACCCATACCGTATCCTGGCTCCGCGGGCGGAATATCCCCACCGTCATATTCCTGAATGGTTTCTGTGTAGCGATTACCTGATTGACGGGATAATCTGCAAGGGGAAGGACATTCCCGTCCTCACCTGAAAAATGCCACGAGGGATGTGGAGCAATCCTGCCAATTGCCTCATCACGGGTAAGTCCCAGAAGATCAAGCGCGGTCTTGTTTATCATCCGTATACTCGTGTCCGGGTTGTGGACCACTACAGCTGCATGAATATGTTCAATCACGCTGCGGTACTTTTCCTCGCTTTCCCGAGACGCTTCCTCCACCCGTTTCCGATCGGTGATGTCCTGGTTGATCCCGATCATGCGGAGGGGAGCACCAGTGCTGTCCCAGGAGACCGCCTTTCCTTGTGAATGAACCCAGCGCCATTCTCCGTTTTTATGTTTCATCCGATATATAACATCAAAATAGGGAGTACTCCCAGACAGATGGTCTGCATTTCCCTTCAGGACAGCGGCTAAATCATCCGGGTGCACCCGTTCCTGCCACCAACCCGAAGGTTTGTCCATATCAGCCCTTGAAAAACCGAGCATTTCAGTCCATTGCCGGTTGTGGATAACTTCATGAGTAATGACGTTTAAGTCCCAGAGTCCGAGGTGTGCACTTTCAATAGCAAGGTTCAGACGTCCCTCGCTCTCCCGGAGTGCCTGCTCGCTCCTTCCGAGGTCGTCGATATTCTGCCGCAGTTCCTCTTCAGAAGCAGCCAGCTCCTCATTGACGGCATGGAGTTCTTCAGCTTTTTTGAGCAGTGCCTCTTCTGCCCGCTTTTGCTCCGTGATGTCATGTGTAATATTGAGAATGTGCGGCACACCGTTTAGTTCGATAATTGAAGTGGACATCACGCCATTAATCTCTCCACTTTTTGTAAGAAAACGGGCCTCGTAATTTCTGACTTCCCCATTTGCTTGTAATCCTTCGATAATCTTCCGCCGGTCCTCCGGGTCCTTCCAGATATTTATTTCCAAAGAAGTTTTACCTGCGATATCCTCTTCCGTATACCCGGTAATCTCTGTAAATCCTTTATTTACTGATATAAACATGCCGTCATTAAGGCGGGTTATACAAACCGAATCGGGACTGGTGAAGAATGCCTTCCGGAATTTTTCCTCACTAATCCGCAGTGCCTCTTCCGCCCGCTTTTGCTCTGTAATGTCACGGCCAACTGACTGATATTCCTTCAGGTTGCCATCCTCATGAAAGATCGCATGGTCAACCCACCGCTGCCACCGGGTGCTACCGTCCGGCATAATGATCCGTTGATCGATGGTCTCAAGGGGATGTTCCGTGGTAAGGGATCCGATCAGCCGGGACACACTCACCCTGTCTTCCGGATGAATCGTCGGGTGAAAACGGGTGCCTCGTATTTCCTCCCGGTTCAGCCCGAAATAGCGGCAGTATGCGTCGTTCACAAAGACATGGGTCCCATCGGGGAGAAACCGGCAGATCAACTCGGTCTGGTCCTCGACCACATGCCGGTAACTTGTTTCGCTCTCCCTCAGGGCCCCTTCCACCTGCCTCTGCGTTACTGCATAACGGATCTTGTTCGAAAGTTCAGCGAACTGTGCCTTTGGCTCGCCACCTTTCTGGAGATAAAAATCGGCACCCTCATTGAGCGCCTCAATGACCACCTCTTCACGTCCCTTTCCCGTAAAGATAATAAATGGTGTTGTATTCCCCGATGCCTTTAGCTGCTTGAGAAAAGAGATCCCATCCATATCCGGCATCTGGTAATCGGAGATAATAGCGTCATACCGCTCGGATTCCATCTGCTTTAGTGCGACTACGGCTGAAGTGAGCGTGTCGATAACAAATGCCCCCTCTTTTTCGAGAAAGAGTTTGGCGATCGCAAGCAGGTCCGTTTCATCATCTACGTAGAGGACCCGGAGGGTAGACGGCATTATTACTTCCTAGTTGATTTATGAATAAATACTATTTCGCAATTGGGATTCCTATGCACCTCCTATTGATCCGCTACAATACACTACAAGAGTAGGGTTAAAAAACAGCTAAAATGGCGTAAAGATTACCGGTACATCCCCTTTGACACCTTCATCTCGAACCGTGCTCCCTTACCCGGCTCCCCTATCCCGGTGATGGTATGCTAATGCCAATATTAATCAGCTATCGCAAGTTCGATAGCAACCCGGAGTCCTTCATCGTCAAACGGCTTCTTAATATAGCCCTTCGGACCGGTCTTTTTTGCACGTTTCAGAAAGTTCTCTTCGGTATGCGAGGTCAGGTAGATGAATGGGATCTTGGTCTTTGATGCAAGGAATTCTCCAATATTTATACCATCCATATCTCCCTGGAGCTGGATATCCAGGAGGACAAGGTCAGGTGTTAATTGTTGTATCTTTTCAATTGCCTCCTCACCATTGTTCGAAGAACCGCAGACGCTATGACCGAGTTTTGTCAGTCGCCATTCAATGACCCTGGCAAGGATTTCATCATCTTCAACAAAAAAAATCCTGGATTGTTTCATTCTGTTCCCTCGTAAAAGATAGCAAATAGAAATGATTATTATCCCATTTATTCACTATACACTATTAATTGCTTTGCTTTCAGAGTGTAAAGAAATTCGATAATATTTTGAGTTTCAGAGATTTCTATGAAAAATAATGTATCAAACGCCCGGATACTGACACTCCTGTTTATTATTTTCATCGTTTTCATTACATTTTCCTCATTCATCTATATTGATACGGTTGCGAGAAGCGCTCTTAAGGAGTCGACGCGTGAACGCCTTGTGGGGTCTGCATCAATTATTGCGACTCAGCTAAACGGTGACGATATCAATCAAATACATCCCGGGGATGAATCTACCCAGACATTTGTTTACCTGCGTGATTCTCTTAACGCGATTCACCAATCGGACCCCTCAATCAAATATTTGTATACCATGCGTCAGAACGGCAGTGTTGTTGAATTTATCGTAGATGCCGATTATGGGATCAGACCTGATGGAGCGCCCATTGGTATGGTTTATCCTGACCCCCCGGCGGCCCTTCTTAATGGATTCAGTCAGCCCACTGCCGTAACAGAGTTTTACACGGATGAGTGGGGGACCCTGCTTTCAGGGTTTGCACCGATCCACGACAGCCGGGGTCAGGTTGTTGGAATTGTCGGGGTAGATATGGAAAGCAGGGATGTGCTCAGACGGATGGAATACGTTAGTACTATATTTTATGTCTTATTGATCATTATCCTGGCAATCCTTGTAACAGGGGCTATTATTTTTGATATCCGGCGGACACGCGTTGAAACCATGATGAATCTTGCCAACCGGAAGCTGAATTTATTGAATAGTATCATCAGGCATGATGTGCTCAACACCCTCACGTCACTTATCGGTTACGAGGAGATGACGGAAGAGATAGCGACAGATCCGGATGTCCGGAAAAATCTTGCAATAATCTCCGCACAGACCGAGAAATTAACTAAACAAATTGCATTCACAAGGGATTACCAGAACCTCGGGATGAGCATGCCGGAATGGCAGAATGTCGATGATGTTGTGCGCAAGGCTGCTTCGGAAATGGACATGACGTCTGTATTTTTTACGACTGCTTTTTCCAATCTCAAAATTTATGCCGACCCTTTGCTGGAAAGGGTATTTTACACCCTGCTTCGGAATAGTCTCGAACACGGTAAGACCATATCATGGATACGGGGGTATTACCGGATTTCGAATTCCAGTCTTATATTGGTCTTCGAAGATAATGGTATCGGCATACCAGAGAAAGAAAAAACCGCCATATTCAATCGTAAATATTATAAAAGTACCGGACTCGGGTTATTTCTCGTACAGGAAATCCTTTCCATGACAAATATTTCTATTAAGGAAGCAGGTATACCCGGAGAAGGGGCACGGTTCGAAATTTCCGTCCCAACTGATGTATACCGTTTGAAATAAACCGGTTTCCGTTTGGGACAACGGGCATAAGCAGGGAAATAAAAAGCCCGGGGAAACGGTTATCGCCACATCCCCTCCGGCACCGTCATCTCGAACCGTGCACCCTTCCCCGGCTCGCCGGTCTCGGTGATCGTGATGCCGGTGATCGCAAGGATCTCCCTTGATAAGGCTAAGCCAAGCCCGGTGTTCTTCCCGAACCCACGTTCGAAGATCTTCTCCTTCTCCGCTGCAACGATACCATCGCCATCGTCTTCGCATACGATAAGATGATCTTCACCGGTTTCCTCAGCGGAGAACCGGATGGTCGTGATCTTCCCACCGTACCGCACGGCATTCTCCATCAGGTTGTAAAAGACCTTGATAACCAGCGGATCAGCGAACACTTCTGCGCCGGCAGGAAGATGGTTCTTCACCACGACCATTCCGAGCGGGGCTTGCTTTGCCGCAGTATCTACGAGTGTACGGCAATCATGCCAGATGGGAGCCTTGACGCCGATCTCCTCATATTCCCTGGTGAACTTGACCATGGCGGAGATCCGCTTTGCAGCGTTCGAAACCCTCAGGAAATACTCAGTGAGTGTAGGATCGGGCTGCTTATTTTCCAGAAAGGCGAGGTATCCCGTCAGTATCGTTAGTTGGTTGTTGATGTCGTGCCGGGTGATGGAAGAGAGGAGGTTTAATTTTTTGTTTGCCGTAGCGAGTGATGTTGAATATTGCTGGAGTTCCTGCTCATGGTACTCCGTCTCCTTTTCAAGTTCTTTCTGCTCGGTGATATCCCACCCGACAGACTGATATTCAATAATCCTGCCGTCCGGATCAAAGATTGCCCGGTCGCTCCACCGCTGCCAACGGGTACTGCCGTCTGGCATAATGATCCTCTGGTCGATTGTCTCATGGGGATGATCGGATGTGAGGGTGGCAATATGCCGAGCAACAATTTCCCGGTCTTCCGGATGGAGGACGGGTCTGAACCGGTACCCGATGATCTCCTCCTGTTTCTTGTCGAAATACCGGCAATATGCATCGTTGACAAAGATGTGTGTGCCATCCGGGAGGAACCGGCAGATGAATTCGGTCTGGTCTTCAACAACATTGCGGTACCGCTCCTCGCTCTTCTGCAGGGCCTCTTCAGCCCGCTTGCGTTCGGTGATATCGAGGAGCGTGGACTGGTACCCGATCTGTTTTCCGGTTTCATCCTTTATCGCGGTTGCAATCCCAAAGGCGATGAAGGTTGAACCGTCTACCCGCAGGGCTGTAAATTCACCTACCCATCGCCCGAATGTGTCCAGCGCTTCAAGTACAGGAGCCGCATCCTTTTCGTGTGCAAAGAAACTATGTATGGGCTTCCCTATGGCGTCATCTTTTGTCTTGTACCCCCATATGAGAAGAAACGCTGGATTTACACTGGAAATTATCCCCAGGTTATCTGCGATGCTGTTGGCTGCAATTGATGATTCGAATACGGTGTTCTTAATCCGGAGCTGTTCTTCTGCCCGCTTGCGCTCGGTAATGTCTTCAAGCGTTTCTACAGCACCGATAACCAGGCCATCTTCATCATGGATTGGTGCGGCAGTAAAGTACAGCCATATACCAGACTCACCCATGTGCGGGAAGAAATCGGTGGCTTCATACGCATTCTCGATCAGTTTGGATTTCGCATATTTTCCGGAATACCAGTGCGGGACCATCTCAATCGCCCCGTCGACCAGGAGGTCCGCCAGGCAGGGTCTTTCACTTGGGTAGAACGCCCGCCATTGCTGGTTTGTACCGAGGATCTCCTCCACCGTTATCCCGCTGTACTTCTCAAGCGCCTCGTTCCAGTTGATGATATTGTGGTCCCGGTCTATTACAAACTGGGGTATCGGGGAACCCCGGATAATGGCGTCCAGTTTGTTTTCGTTGTCCTGGAGTGCCACCTCCGCCAATTTGCGTTCGGTGATGTCAATGAGGAGGAGGAGAATAGCAGGGCTGCCGTGGTACCGGACTTGGGTCCCTTTGACTATCACGGATCTCCGGAGCCCATCCGATGAAAGGAGATCGATTTCATAAGGGTGGACCTCGCCCCCTGACAGGCGTTCGGTTATTCTGGAGACCACTATATCGCGGTATTCCTCTGCAACATACGAGAGCACAGGTGTGCCGATCAACTTCTCTGCACTATTCCCAAGGACCCTCACCGAGGCCGGGTTCACGTAGAGGATCTTCCCATCCGGCCCATACACGACGATATAATCGGGCAGGTTTTCCACGAGGTCCCGGTTGAATAATTCGCTCTCCGCAAGCGCTTCCTCGCTCCGCTTCCAATCCGTGATGTCCCTGCCGACTGACTGGTACTCCTTCAGGCTGCCATCCGATTGAAAGATCGCACGGTCAACCCATCGCTGCCACCGGATGCTGCTGTCCGGCATGATGATCCGTTGATCGATGTTCATAAGTGGATGATCAGGTGTGAGGGATGCGATGAGCCGGACAACATTCTCCTGGTCTTGCGGATGAATTGTCGGATGGAACCGGGTGCCAATGATCTCCTTCTGGTTCAGCCCGAAATAACGGCAGTATGCCTCGTTCACAAAGACGTGGGTACCATCAGGGAGAAACCGGCAGATGAACTCGGTCTGGTCCTCGACGACATTACGGTACCGCTCTTCACTCTCACGAAGGTCTACCTCCGCACATCTGCGGGAGATGGCATAACGGATCTTATTCGCTAGTTCCGTGAACTGTGCCTTTGGCTCGCCGCCTTTCTGGAGATAGAAATCGGCACCCTCGTTGAGCGCCTCAATGACCACCTCTTCACGCCCCTTCCCGGTGAAGATGATGAACGGTGTGGTATTCCCTGATGCTTTGAGCTGCTTCAGGAAC
>CAIKOD010000041.1 GCA_903828975.1 uncultured Methanomicrobiales archaeon
AAAGTATTTCTCAAGAGAGGTTTAGCTTGTTTTGTATCGTGCTGCCTGCTTTTAGTGATTTTAGAACCGAGAATTGTTTGTTTTTCGGTATCAACTGCGAGAGAGATTTTTATAAAATCCTTCCTGGTCTTATTGGCCCTCATTGAGTAATAGTAACTAAAATATTCAGTTGGAAAACCAGTAGAATCGATTGCAATTGTTGATACTCGACCCGTATCTCGATAAGAAAAACTGGTGGCCTGCTTATGGACCTCTGTTAGGATTGTTGAGCTAATCCGTGATGAAAATTTGTTCAGCGTTGTGAAATGAGGTATTCGAGCAATTCCCAGGTGTGTTTGAATCACATTCATCACCTCAATCAATTCGATAATCTCTCTGTACCTTGCGCCCAGATATTCTTTGAAAACTAGCAACGCCGGTAATTGGTGCTGATTATAGTCCTTTCGTGAAAATTTGGAAGAGTATAACGGAATTTTTGATTCACTGATGGCATTCATCGTGGCTGTAAGAAAACTGATATGCTTCTGATTTCCATAAAAATATGGCTCTTTGAGAGGGGTTTCCCATTATTCCATTATTTAGTCACGCTCACGGGGCTCATGGCCCGCCGCTGTGGCGACCCCGGTCGGGATATGGAACAATCTCCAAACCTCTGAAATTTTCTTCCAATGCCCCAATTGAACCCTGTCAATGAATATCTTATCGGGGGTGGGTCAGAGAGGGGAGAAATCCCCTCCTGTCAACGGATTCCTTCTTTTTTTATATATGCAGGATTTCTGCAAACCGTTTTTTGATAACTTTTAAGTCTATTTCGTTGTATACCCGCACCTGCCTGTTTTTTTTTTCCATTTGATCTGCTTTGGTCCTGCCCTTTTCAAAGGAAGAGTAAGATACTGGCACACCCACTTGATTTCAGGAGTTATAATCCTCAAAACAGGTGACGGATTGGGGCCATAATGATAACTGACACGGGAATACGATACCGGTACACTATAACCGGCGCTGTTTCATTATACCCCGATAGCGTCATCCGGTGGACAGGGGTGAGTAAGCCCGTATCCGGTCCCTGGCGGCCCACATTAGTAACCATTATCCTTATCCGCTTAGCTCGTGCATATACTGCTGATGTTAGACCAGGACGTTTTCTCAAAAATAAACCGGTTATCAAAAGAGAGAACGACTTTTATGCTTTCCGAGATTATTTCGGCATTAAAAAGTGCAAAAAAAGACAGTAATACAGAGGATCTTATTGAAAGAATTCAACAGCAACTTCCTGGTCTTGGCCTTTCAATGAAAAAAATGGGGAATGATTATGAAATATCCACCTGTTCAAATGGACTGATAAAAGAAAAACTCATACTTACACCCGAGGATAAGAAGCGACACTGGCGATTTTTTGAGGAGCCAAAAGTCCCACGGCCACTTGATGAACTGATTAGGGAATATATCACAAAAAAGACCGGGAAACAGTGGGATGACCCTGTCATTCTTGAAAGGATACGCCAGGCAGTCATAGCCCAGAAAGGAGATTACTGGCGTGAAGGATTGAAAAAAAAGGTGCAGTATGAGCAGGGGTATCGCATTTTTGCATACCTGGCCTACCAGTTCCCGGTATATTTTATCCAGTTTGAGCATATACTTGGAATGCTTGCCTCTTCCGGACTCCTCAAAGAGGACATGACAATCCTTGATATTGGAAGCGGCCCGGGGGTGGCAGCGTTGGCGACGATAGATTTCCTCTCACGGTCCGGACATGGTAACGCCACACTCTATGCTGTTGAACTTTCAGGGGAGCAGCGCGAGGCATTTTCTTTCCTTACCGGAAGGTTTTCAGACGGTATCGCGGGAATCACCATAAAAGATCCACTACCTGAAGATCTCATTACGGTCAGTACCGGGGCCCTTCCACGCGAAGTCGACCTGCTCGTGTTCCAGAATGTCCTGAATGAACTTACAGGGATGACGGTCAGGCAAAGAGCAGCAAGGGTCAAAGTCCTCTCAGAAGTGATGTCACAGGACGGTGTACTGGTGATCACCGAACCCGCAGACATGGTTAATTCAACAGCCATGAGACAAACGGTCCAGGAACTCGCCATGTCCGGACTCATTGTCATCGCACCCTGTCCTCCGGGATGGACGAAGACCTGTAATTCACAGCATTGTTGGAGTTTCGTTGAAAAGCCGCCACTAAAGCCTACCCGTCTGATGGAAATGGTCGCCTCGTGTAAGGAATCATACCGCTTCCTCAATACTGATATTAAGTATTCCTATGCAGTCCTGAAAAAAAGTCCGCCCCACAAGATATCGGATTATACAACCGGAGGCAGGAAAAAGACGGCGACATTATCGACCCTTTCACGCCATGTCGACAGGAGGATCAATACCAGTGCAGCGGTGATGTCCGGGGACCTTGGCAACAGCAAGACGCACCTCTGGAAACTCTGCGACGGGACGCCACAAAAACCTGTGTACGCAGTGATGCCTTCCTATCATCTTTCATCTGAAAATGAATACATTATGAAAGCCCATTACGCGGAAAAGGTGGATATTTCTGGTGTACTGGTCCGATACAACACGCAACATGACTCGTACAATCTCCTTGTAACGAGGGCAACACGAATTATGCCAGCTGGAAACAGGCCTGCAAGGCGATAACCGGGATGCAGATCCGTTAATTATATCCAAGGCACCTGATAGTTCTTTTCAGGTTGGAGCAGCAGGTGCATTTTCGGGATATTCCGGCTTTGTAAAAATCCTAATTGTTTGAAAAAGAACAGAGAATACATGGACAGGAGAGGGTATCACCCCCTGCCTGCTCAACCTCCAATAAAATAAATTATCGGGCAGGACTCACCAGCAGTATTCCTGAGAATTTCAGAGATTTATAGGTCATTCCCTATCCCAACAGGGGTCACTCAAGCGGCAGGGCGGAGCCAGAGAGTATGATTAAATGTTGGAATAACCTAATCTGAAGATAAATTTGAGAGCATTTTCCATGTAAACAGACATGATGCTTAAAGGCCACAAGCATACAAAATGAAAATGCCAGTGGGGATTTTCATATTAAATGCTTGATCTGTCCCCAATAATAGGAGATTTAGAACGAGGCATTTTCAATCGTCCGGGTGTGAACTTCCCTTTCATGTGTGTTTTAGCAATGCGTGCTATGAGCCATTGGGCTCATAGATGATTGAGAAAAAAGCGGACATTCAGATGTTTGCCATGAGTTTTTCATACCAGCCGATATTCCAGTATTTTCAGACACCAGTTATCAAATGAAAATCTCATCATCAATCAACGGTAATACGAAAACATCCGTAAAGAAGGTTTTGTCAATAATCCGGTTATTCTGCGTTATATTAAAAAATGAATGTTTGTAACAGGTAATTGTTAATCCAGAATGTTTATTGGTAAACAAGAAGAAAATTAGTCAGCATGTCATTCCAGAGACATAAAAAATACTCCTATATGAGTAGCTTCATTCTGATCCTTCTTGTTTTAACCCTTCTCTGTGGATGCACGGGTACCGAACCGTCACTTCAAGGTAACAATTCAAACAACCCTGTAGTCATGAGCCCGGGCACGGTTACGCCTCTCCCGAATACCAGATCTCCTGCAAACCAGGGCATGGGAGAGCAATATAATGGGAATATTGAAAAGACCAATAAAGAAATACTTGAAAAGGCATGGAAAACACTTCGTCTCATAAACACTGACACCAATGAGCAGTACCTTAAACTGGACCTGGCGAAGAGTGATGACATCAATTATCTCCGATACCAGATGGTTCCCGAAACTGTCCAGAGAATTGAATTGGTGCGTTCAGACCTGTACCGCATAAACCCGGTGGATGATAATGAAAGAAATGATACAAAGGCACTCATTGAGATTACTAATTATACAATTCTGAAATATGAAGGCCTTTCATCGGTAATGCATGCAACGCAGTACGTGTCCATCGGGGACCCGGTGAAAATGAAATCCGAACTCAGGAAGGCGAAATTCCAGATAATGGATGCGCTCGATATTATCAACGAACAGGAGATTTCACAATACCCGAGTATGTACCGTGACCAGATTGCTTCTGATAAACACGAACTTGACGAAATGGCCTCGCAGGTGGAGAGTTTTACACGGTCTGTCTATCTTAATCCGCTCGTCTGACACACACGTACCTGATTTTTTGATCATGTTATCATCACCTCTTCAAAGTCAGGTACCACCCAAGGGACTCCAGCGACTCGTTCCTTGACATTATTCCATATCTTCATAATCACGGCGGGATAATAGCATCATGATAGTTCTGCTACACAGCAGGAATCATCCTCGCAGGGTTTAACCTTGGGATTTTCTGCCATGTAACGAGATGGAGCGCGATATTAAGTGGACCATTATGAGAATGGGGATTGTAAATGAAGCATATCATATCAATACGTGACCTTGATCGGCAATTTATCGATGAACTGATCAACCATGCTAATCACATTGCGTCACAGCATTTTAATGCGAATTCATTAAGCGATAAAATCCTCGCACTTCTTTTCTTTGAACCAAGTACCAGGACCCGCATGTCATTTGAGGCAGCAATGGCCCGTCTCGGGGGGACTTCGATATCGGTAGGAAGTATAGAAGCGAGTTCGATGGCAAAAGGGGAGACCCTTGCAGATACCATACGGGTGGTAAGCGGGTACGCCGATGCAATTGTTCTTCGGCACCCAAAAGAAGGTGCGGCCAGGCTTGCAAGTGAATTTGCCTCTGTTCCGGTCATCAATGCCGGGGATGGGGCAGGACAGCACCCGTCGCAGACCCTGCTCGACCTCTATACAATACAACAGTCCCTGCCACTCGACGGGATCGATGTGGGAATGATTGGGGACCTCAGGTACGGACGGACTGCACATTCACTGGCTTATGCCCTCTCCCTTTACCGAAGCCGGATCCATGTGATATCACCGAAAGGACTGGAACTCCCTTCCGCGCTTATCGGGGAGCTCCGTGAACGTGGTACCGAAGTTGTCGAGCATGAGCATGTTGAGGACATTATCAAAGAACTGGATGTCCTCTATGTGACCCGTATCCAGAGGGAACGTTTCCCCGATTCAGCATCATATTTCGATGTCTCATCCAGTTACAAGATAACCACCGAACTTCTTGAAGGAGTGAGAAGTCACCTTATCGTATTGCACCCGCTCCCACGCGTGGATGAGATTGAACCAGAGGTAGATGACCTCCCCTATGCCCGGTATTTTGAACAGTCAAGAAACGGAGTTCCGGTAAGAATGGCGATGCTCCAAGAGGTATTAAAATGACCACCCTTATGCCTCCGGTTGGAGGTCTCCTGATTAACCCCATCAAAAATGGTACGGTTATCGACCATATTACATCAGGTGAGGCCCTGAATGTGTTGAAAATAATCGGGATTACCGGGACTACAACAGAATCAGTAAGTGTTGCCACAAATGTTTCAAGCGGGAAAATTGGACGGAAAGACATTGTAAAAATTGAGAACAGGGAACTCCGTAAAGAGGAGATGGACCGTATCGCACTTATTGCTCCCCGCGTATCAATCAACATTATACGGGATTACAAGGTATATGCCAAAGGCGGGGTAGAGCGCCCTAAATTTCTCCTTGGTGTCGTCAGGTGCCCAAACCCGGGATGCATAACAAACGCGCATGAACCAGTCAGCAGCCGGTTTGAAGTCCTTCCAAATGGGCTGCATTGCATGTATTGTGACTGGCTGATCACCAACGACATCACAGGCCACATGATATAGCCTGGGAAAACGTCGTTTCACTTTAAAATTGATATAAAATAGTCCTGAAGGTACCTGTGCAGGGATTACGATCGCCGATTTTTCAATTTTCTCCTGTTTTTTTAATCATTCCCGACAATTAAAACCTCTTTCCAGGATTTAATGGTCTTTTCCGGCAGATCATCCACTTGTACCATCGGATTTTGTACCGGTCAGGTGTCCATGCTCGTCAATTTCACCACGGTATATCCGTGTACTGGAGATCCAGCGCCGGTCTTCTGCGAGCACGCAGGTAATCTGGTGAATATCGACCTTGTGTAGTCCTGCTGCATGGCGGAGACAGTTAATCTCAGTTGCTGCAGGAAGCGTCTCCTCCGAGACGACGATTGCATCAAAATCGGCATCCAGCGCTGAACCATAGCGGTCGGATAAGGGTTCGATCTGCCATTTTGTTGTATATCCCTGGTTTTCAATGAATGTTGCTACGTTTTTTTCCCTCTCGTTATAAGGGCGTACAGGATGGTTTTTTGCGCTTGCGAATGCATCAGTGGTCAGGCCGAGTATGACGGTACCATCAGAAGTTGCAAGGTCAAATGAACGGGCGAGGAGCTGTTTATGCCCATCATGCAGCGGATCAAATGTGCCCCCTACCATAACCTTCATTCGCTTGAATCGTTAAACTGCTATAGTATTATGAGTATGGATAAATGCACCGGTCGTTCTGGTTTTACTGCGCCTAATGCCACAGTCCTGGGTTCTGTTACTATCAAGGAGAACGCAAGTATCTGGTTCGGTGCCGTCGTGAGGGCGGACAAAGATGAAATTTTCATTGGGGAATCTTCAAACGTCCAGGATAATGCAGTTATTCATACAAGTAAGGGGTTTCCAGTCAATATCGGCAACCAGGTCTCGATCGGTCATGGTGCGATACTCCACGGTTGCCGGATCCGGGACCGCGTCCTTGTCGGGATGGGGGCTATAGTACTGAACGGTGCTGTCATTGGCGAGGACTCAATTCTTGGTGCCGGCACGGTAGTAACAGAAGGAGCAGATATTCCTCCCGGTTCTCTCGTGCTTGGCGTTCCGGGAAAAGTGATCAGGCCGACGACACCCGAACAAAAAAAGAGTATTGTGCACAATGCTGAAAGTTACGTGGAACTTGCACAGAGGTACAGGAATGCATGAAGTGGTCGTTATCGGGGGCGGGGTAACCGGGATCCAGGCTTCCCTTGACCTTGCAAATCATGGTATCATCGTACATCTGGTAGAATGTCAACCATCAATCGGCGGCCACATGTCCCAGTTGGACAAGACATTCCCTACAAACGACTGCTCGATGTGTATCCTCTCCCCAAAAATGGTGGACGTAATCAGGCACCCGAATATCAGGGTCTATACCCTTTCAGAAATTGAACGTGTTGACGGATCAGAAGGGGATTTCAGGGTAATAATCAGGAAAAACCCCCGTTATATTCACGAAGACCAATGCAATGGTTGTGGTGACTGTATCCAGGTCTGCCCAGTGGAAGTGTATAATGAGTTTGATGCAGGGGTAGGGACAAGGAGGGCAATCTATAAACCAAACCAGCAGTCAGTCCCTGATCTCGTCGTAAAAGACCCGGTTCATTGTGTGGAATGTGGTCTCTGTTATGATGCATGCCTCCTTGATGCCGTGAAGAAAAAAGATGAACCTGCCTTTTTCGAGGTCCATGCCGATAGCATCATCATTGCCACAGGATATTCGGTCTTTGATCCCGGCGTAAAGAAACAACTCCGTTACCTGGAATTTCCGGACGTCATCACAACACTGGAACTTGAGAGGATGATGAATGCGAGCGGCCCGACAGGTGGTCAGATCAGGCGCTTCTCTGATGGAAAAAAACCGAAACGTGTGGTGTTTATCCAGTGTGTCGGATCACGCGATATGTCAATTAACCGGCCATGGTGTTCATGTGTCTGTTGCATGGCATCAATCAAGAATGCAATCCTTATAAAGGAGAAATCTCCGGATACCGATGTGACAATCTGTTACATGGATATCAGGGCATACGGTAAAGGTTACGAGGAATTTCTTGAAAGGGCAGAGGCAGCAGGAATACAGTTCCTTCGCGGTATTCCGGGCGAGGTCAGTGGCGATAAAGGAAACATGTCACTTATTGTCGAGGACAGCGAGACAGGGGAATTGAAAGACTTAAAGCCTGAACTGGTTGTCCTCGCAGTTGGTATCAGTCCATCGTTACAAGCTGGCGAAATCGCGGAAAAGTTGGGTATATCACGTGATACATCGGGTTTCTTCAAGTCTCTTGATGAGAAAACAGGGATCGTTGAGACCAGCCGGCCTGGCATCTATATCGCAGGGACAGCTGTGGCCCCGAAGGATATCCCGGACTGTGTAGCTGTCGCAGGTGCAGCGGCAATGCGTTCCTTTATAAGATCAATCCGGGACTAACAGACTATGGAACAATTAAAAACCCTGTGGTATGAAGCGGATACTGATTGTATAGCCTATATTGATGAGACACTGCTCCCGGTATCGTTTGAGATCGCCAGGTGCACGACTATTGGAGAACTTGGGATTGCAATTAAAACCCTTGCAATACGTGGGGCCCCGGCGTTGGGTTTAGCGGGTGCTTTCGGGGTCGCATTAGCCGCAAGGAGATCGGGAGAGACCACATTTGAGCAGTTTTACAGCCGTGTGCAGGCGGACGCCAACCAGCTCTCATCCACGCGACCGACCGCGGTGAACCTCACCTGGGGAATACAGCGGGTACTCAGCCGCATGAGGACTACCGGATCAATACATGAAGCAAAGGAGGCGGCACTCTCCGAAGCGCTCGCTGTTGCCCGTGAAGATGCGATAATCTGCCGCAAGATAGGAGAACAAGGGGCAACATTGTTACCTGACCGCTGTACCGTTCTTACGCATTGCAATGCAGGTGCCCTTGCATGCAGCGAGTGGGGGACTGCACTGGGGGTTATCCGCTCAGCAATTGCGGCAGGTAAAGATATAAGGGTAATCGTCTGCGAGACCAGGCCCCTCCTTCAGGGTGCACGCCTTACTGCATGGGAACTGGACCGCGATGATATCGATGTAACCGTGATTACCGACTCCATGGCAGCCCAGTTAATGCGTAAAGGCGAGATCGGGAGTGTAATTGTCGGCGCTGACCGGGTTACGAGGGATGCGGTATTCAATAAAATCGGGACCTATATGCATGCAGTATGTGCAAAATACCATGCCATTCCGTTCTATGTTGCGGCACCGGTTTCCACGTTTGACTTCAACGGGATGGAACATGATATTGTGGTCGAAGAACGTGGAAGGGATGAAGTGGCATCGTTATATGGCCGGAAAACAATCCCGGATGGAGTACCGGTGAAAAACCCGGGATTTGACGCGACACCACTGGCACTGGTAAGCGCCATCGTTACTGAAACTGGTATCCTTTCCGCACCATATGACATCCGGCAGGTCATAGAACCAGCAGAAAACACATCTAGAAGGTGATCAGATTTCAAGCATTTTACCCCCAAACAATTGACTATACACTCCTTTCAAGTGTGATATTCATTATCGGAGAGATCACGGTTATCGTCCTCATCGGGCTGGTTTGTCTCGCGCTATTTCTTGTCGGCCTCACATTTTATTCCATCAGGAAAGGCAAACTAATTTTCCCGGGTTTTTTAAAGGCAGGAATGGTACTGGTAGAAGGGTTCTCAAAGGCTCTGTTCAGCCTTTTTGGTCTCGAAGACAAGGAGATGATGACTTTTTTTATCCGGGTCCATAACACGATGAACAGGAAATCGTTTGAGGCAATTCCTGTCAGTGAGAGGGCAATATTTTTTCCACAATGTCTGAGGTCTGCAAAATGCCCTGCAAATCTCACCCCAGAGGGTCTGAAATGCATCAACTGCGGGCAATGTACGGTTACCAGTGCTATCCGGATGCTTGAATTGCTCGGTTACAGGCTCTTTATTGTTCCAGGGTCCTCATTTATCAAGCGTATGGTGAAGAAGTACCGCCCGAGGGCGATAATCGGTGTCGGGTGTCTCTCTGAAGTGAAGGAAGGCCTGGACATGTCAGATAAGCTCGGCCTGGTGGCCCTCGGTGTAGTGACAGAGCGGGAAGGATGTGTCGAGACTTCGGTAAACTGGGATGATGTCTTTGGAGTGGCACTCATTGGTATCGACCCTGCGTTGGTACCTGATGAAGTGAAGGCGTCCCCTTGGTACCACACCCTCGATCACTTCTGATTTTTTTAGCTTTGTTGACATCCACTATAATCGACTGTACTGATTTCAGGAGGGCCTGATAGATACTCACGCTGCCGTTCCTCCGCCCTGTCGCCTTGGTGGTTCCGGTCAGGATAGAGACGGTTCATTAATCACTGAAATTCACATGAATGCTGCACGGAGAATATCTCTGGTTTTTTTTAAAAAAAAAAGGTGGGTACTTAGCTATCCTCAGCAGGTTTTAGGGGATGGAGCATACGATTGGAATCATGTTTTCAACCTCATGAAAGAATGCGATATCGATCGGGTGTTAAAACCCGAATTAATGCAATCAGAGGTTCTCATGGATCTGCATATCAAGAGGAATGAGTCTGTGAGCGAGACGATATGGGGGTTATCGTGATTGGGCTGATGTTGTTCAATATGGGAAAAGCTGGAAAGTTGAAGGTTTATTTTCTCGTATGAAACGTATTTTCGGAGAATCGGTCAGGGCAACTACAAAAGATGGGATGTTGAGGGAAGCAGTAATGAAATTCAATTGCTATAATATGCTCGTTACAATGGCCCAATGAGCGATAAATATGCCTTAAATGGTAAAGAAAGCCTTTACCTTATTTGTACAACACATTTGCAGGGACCAAACGCTTAACATCTTATAGCAATAATCAAAGCATGATTATAATGTATTACTATAATGCTACACATCATGATATCGAGAGGGAAAAAATGCATTATTATCTGGTTTTTTTTCGTTGGACTCCTGTTCATCGTATCCAGTTGTGCTCTTGCGGATCCGGTAACCAATAACCATTTTGTTCCTCCAGGTTCCGGTACTGGTCTGCCAACCGGGCTTTCCACGGTGCAAAAAACAGTGCAGGCAACTTCCACTTCAAACACCACCGGTGCAACTCTCGTTGTCAAAGCCTATGGCACGAGCAGTGTTACTACATCCAATGCACCCAGTATGGATACCAGCAAAGGCAAAGCTACCGCAGGGAAGCTGCAGCAAAGTGGCAGTAAACTGCTTCTCAACAAGGCAGAACGGGAATTCTCCGGGATGACCTCTTCAAAATACACGCACATCACCTATGTCAACGAGAATAGCGGGACCTATAATTATGACTGTTCTGGTTTTGTCGGGTATGCGCTCTCCAGAGCCGTCCCCGGTGCGTTCAATGTACTCCAAAATAAACGACCTGTTGCAGAGGATTTCTATAATTACATTGCACAGTGCGGACCAACTCCGGGCGGTGGTGGCTGGATGAAAGTTTCAACCCCGCTTGAACTCCTTCCCGGAGATATAGTTGTCTGGCTGAAACCGGACGCTTCTAATTCGACAAGTACGGGCCATATTATGATTGTGACAGGTGTGCCGGTGAAAAATCCGAAAAGGACCGGTGAAGTATTGGTACAGGTCATTGACTCAGTAGAATCCGGGCATGCGAAAGACACCCGGGGCACTGGAAAGACCGGGCTTGGAAAAGGGACATTCGGGATTATGACGGATTCTTCCGGCCTACCTACCGGTTATTACTGGCGTGGTGGAGAGTCCACGTTGTTGCAGAAGACAAAGATAGTATTCGCACGGATAGCATGAGAGACCAGATAGCTGGTACCAAATAGTGTACCTTGACAATTCATTATCGCTACAGTTCAGAGGTTTTGTTACCATTGTAACGGATGTCTATATTGTAGTGATTATATTTGCCATTTTAATGGTGAGGATTTTAAATGACTCGGGGAATATTGTGCAATAATAGTTATGAGCGGATTCTCCTGTCATTTCCGTGAAAGCGGCAAAAAATTCGGGGACTTTTCTTTTTTTTCCAAAAATAAAATAGCGCATGCTGAATGAAAGCCATATGCCCTAAAGTTACGAATCAGGCAGAAATCGGAGTCTTCAAAATTGTAATTATTGCCCTGATAATTATTCACCGTCAATCAGGCATTATTTTCAACACAATATCGATGAACACAAGGTTCTGGACCGTGTTCCTGATAAGTTCCAGGGCCTTTTCCCCTGATTCGGCCACACCGCAAAACTCGTAGCCGTATTTTTTTTCGGAAAAAATAATGAGAGCGAAAATATACTGAAAGATAATCAGAATCTAAAACGCTCCCCATTTCAAATTCTTCAGATTATTCTTATTTTTTAAGAGCTATCGCTGGACCGGATTTTTTTTGAATAGTAACGAGGTTAAAGAGATTGTAAGAAAAACAGACAAAGAGATTTTTGGCATGAACCCGGAGGTGGGTAGTAACCATCAAACGCCGGGCACGAAACACCCGTTTAATCACCGAAAATGGACGTTCAACCAGGGAACGCATTCTACTAATTGCCTTGTTTCTCCGCTTGTCCTTTTCAGATAGGGTTTTCCACCTGACAGCTCTTTTCATGGTTTTATCCATTGATGCAAAAGGTGTTGTACCGGAATATCCTGTGTCCCGGTAAACAGTCTCACCCTTCTGGGAGAGATCAATCTGGCTATCATGCAATGAAACAGTTGTTGTGTCAAATCTACGAATAAACTGAAATTCTTTATCGATGATCGTGTGAACTTTTGTATTCGAATTCTGATTTTGTGCCTTTATTTGCCCAGGTTCCATCCCGACTTCTTCGGGCCTTTGCATCATCTCCCCGAAGTTTATCTGATGAAGCATGTCCGGGATCCGACGTGATAAGCGATGCATCCTGAATGGTACCACGTCTAATCGAGTATCCTCGTTCATCCAGTTGTCGCTGAAGTTCATCCCAGATAAGATGGATCTTTCCTGTTTCCCGCTCTGTAGAAACACGCATGAACAGGAAGTTCACACCCGAACCATGAAAATGACCTTTCAAAATCTCCTCATTTTGGGGGCCATTCACCCATTTTCATGGGAAATCCTCTCAAATCTAGCTTGCAGATTGGTAATTCCAAAATTTCATCACGCTCCCGGGGCTCCACCCCGCCGCTTTGGCGACCCCGGTTGGGATAAGGAATGATCTTAAAATTTCTGAAATTTCGCTTTGTAGAAATGCTCAAGCAATAAAATAGACCGAAAGAGCTAAGGAACATTAGCTCCTTGAGAAGAATATGTCCAAAACCCCTCTCAAAGAGCCATATTTTTATGGAAATCAGAAGCATATCAGTTTTCTTACAGCCACGATGAATGCCATCAGAGAATCAAAAATTCCGTTATACTCTTCCAAATTTTCACG
>CAIKOD010000042.1 GCA_903828975.1 uncultured Methanomicrobiales archaeon
GCGCAGATGAACAGTTTCTCAAAGGTACTATTAGGTACCGGAACCGCGAAAGCATCTGCGACCGGAACGGCGAATGCCGTATCATGGTACAGCGACTTACGCCCAGGAGTGCCAGTGAACTACGATACTTATAATGAAGCTCAATTAGGCGACCCTTTCACTGACGCCTCTGTTTCTACTGATGTAAGTGGTAAGAATGTAGGTGCCTTTGGTGTAGTATGGGCCCGTTCGTCGATGGCTAGCAGGTCAGCTAATAATCCCAATGATATCACCGCCGATGTCGTGGCTCAAGCTGAGTCTGGAACAAGAGGAACTACCAGCAATTTCAATGGCGTCGCGAACGCGTATTCCAATGGTTATATGGGTGTAGATACCCGAAGTAGCACTATTATCGTAACCGACCCATTTACAGACAGAAACGACCCATTAGTAGAATCGCAGACGGAACATCTTCGTGCAAACGAATGGGTCGACCAAAATGCAAAGACCAATGCCGTCGGCACCGGTGTGACACATGCGAATACCGGAGTTGATTCATGGGTGGGGTTGAACACAAACACTCGGTCTAATGATCGTACCCTTACAGTCTCCGGAAATATTGTTGACGCTCAATCGTGGGCCGAGACATCCAGCGTCGGTACCGGGACTTCATACAATGGCAAGGCAGATGCATATCAATCTACATATGGATATTCACAACTTTATTCTAAGTTTGGAAAGAGCAACGCATTTGGTGGACTTGTCACAGAGGGAACTATTAACAATTACGACGACACATTTGGTGGAGTTGTCAGAGAGGGAGGTTTTAACAATTACGACAACACACAAATGGATTCCGACGCCGCTGCGACAAAGCAGGCAAGTTCATCGGATATTGTCCATGCGGAAACCTTAGGTGCAATGAGCTCAATGAACCTCCCAATGGCGTTCGATTCTAATAGGATGGGTGCTGGTCACTTTACAGGCGATCTGCTGACGTATGTGCAGAAGAATACTACAGCAATGGCGTCTTCCGCAGGAAGCACCGGGACCTCGTCCGCAAACGGAGAAGTCTGGGGCACTCCATCTATCGATGGGTATTATACTGCCACTTATCCAGGGTTATGGACATTGAATTGGCCCGCCACGCCTGAGGAATCACACACGGTTGCTAGTGGTCTTGTCTCAAGCAAAGCGGCAGCATCCAATGGGCCCTTTTCATCTGCAACATCGATGGCGGGTGTTGGATCCCAAGAGATTCCTTATTATGACCGATTTATAATCCTGTTCCCGTTCCCAGTTTATATTGGCAATGGTATGTTCAGTTCCACGGAAATGGGAGCAGTTTCCTCTGCAACTGGACCAAACGCGAATGGAGGAGCTACGGTTACTCTTGGCAACTCTGGTTTAAACTCTAACGGAAAGTATGATGGAACAGGGGAATTCGCTGGTCCATTCCCGGAATATGCCACTTCCGATGCTTCTACATACGGATCACTAAGTGCAGATGTTTCAGACGTCATGGGCAAAGACGTTAATTCTCATGCATTTGCGGGTTCAACGACGGATATGAGAGGATATCTGTTTACGACGGGTGGCTATAATACTTATTCAAACACCTATATGGATTCCGGCAGCACCGGAACGTCCATGACGAGTAAGGGAAAAGTCAGTGCAAGTTCAGCATTGAATCATGTATCCACCGTTGCGAATGGGTACTTTGAGGCTAATGTACCGAAAGAGACCGACCAGAACGCGGCTAACTGGGTAAGCATAGACCCGATTATGCAATCTCAATCGAGCCTGTACGGTGACGCGAAGAATTCCATTAACGTTGCGGGTGCTCCGACGAGTGTTTTCGCACCCCGGTATGCCGGTTATGCAGCGAATGACATGTTTGGACAGTCTATGTCAGGCTGGGACCCCATAAGCGGTGGCTATACATATGATGTTCATGCCGGCCTCGCTTCAAATGCCCAGGTGAGTGGTTACCCAGCAACTGGCAGGATCGAAGCGTATGCACATGCAGATACCAGCAATGTCGGAATCACCAACTGGGGTCAGACAACCAGCCTTATTCCAGGCTCACTGTCCCAGGCCCAGAACAAAATAGTTCAGGGAAATACCATGGTAGATGTGAACGGAAGGACAAAAATAGTATCGATGAGTTCTGGTTTGACTGGTCCAGTAATTAATACTGCGATTGGAGTCCTTCCGGGTGTAAGAAATCTCGTTACGATCGGTGCTTCTGGTACTACAATATCTCCGATCTACGGATGGACAAGTTCTGAACTCGCAGCATCATCCAATACCATTCTGTGGAATCCAAATACCCAGATCGTTTGGGGTGATTTGAGCCGGGTTCCGTACTGATGATACGAGAGATATGATGCGATGGGGAAAAAAATCCCCAATTTTTTTGGATTGTGAAGTAACGGCTTGAATTTCTCTTTTTATCCGGTTTATTCTCATATCGTTTACGGATAGATAACCAGGCAATTGCTACCGCATTTTGTCATGAAAATCACGATCCCAGAAGGGTGAGGAAGATCAATAATCACCCATTCCCCGGATCAGGTTCTTTTAGCACAATAGCAGCCTCCTTAAAGATCTTCAGGATTTCTTCCAACGTAACAATTGAAGGGATTCTCACTTTTCCTAATTTGGACGGATTGTAGATGCCCTCCTCCTTATGGTTGAACAATTCATCATTGGTTATCAAACGCCAGATAAGAGTGGCAATTTTACGAGCCAATGCAATAATAGCCTCACCTGTGCCAATAATTGGTTTCTTACGATCATAGAACCTGCGAAAAACATTAGGTGATTGTGTAACTCTTGCCCCTAACTTAATGTAAGGGGTAAGCAGAATGACAAATGTGAACTTTTCCGATTTCATAAGTATCGCGTCAGATGAAAACCGTTCCTTCGAATACTTATGTAATCGATTAATCGCACTATCCTGCCCTGGTTGTGGTCATCGCGAATTCTATATCATGACCCGTAAGCGGCTGCGATGCAAAGCCTGTAGGATGGATCTAAAGCCCTTAAAAAATACCAAGATATCACTGCTGAATCTTTCTTCGTCGGAGTGGTTATCCCTTCTAAAATTATTCGAATTATCGATATCCGCGAGAAAGGCTTCCCAGGAACTTCACATTAGTTATAAGACAGCCTTAAAGGGGTTTGACATTATCCGCTCAGCAATCACAGAATCCCTTTCAAAATCAGATGAGATTCTAAAGGGAGAAATTGAATTAGATGAGTCATATTTCGGTGGAAAAAGAAAGGGAAAGAGGGGTCGGGGTGCAGGTGGGAAAACGATCGTATTCGGGATTCTGGAACGAGGCGGAAAAGTATCGGTCAGCATTGTAAAAGATGTAAAAGCCGAATCTCTCCTGGGTGAAACTGTAAAGAGGGTTCGACGCGGGTCCATCGTATATACAGACCAATGGAAAGGATATGACTCTTTAATGTTCTGTGGCTACAAACACCTCAATATTGACCACCAATTTAAATTCAAGCAGGGAAAAGTCTACATTAACGGTGTTGAAGGATTTTGGAGTTTCGCCAAAGAAAGACTCATTAAACACCATGGAATCTCGAAAGAAAAGTTTCTCTATTACATCAAAGAGATGGAATGGAGATACAATAATCGTGGAAAAGATTTATATGAAGATCTAATCGATTTCATGTTGACTTAGTTTATATTGGGGGCAGTTTTTACATAATTACCTTTTCTAAAAAGAAGTTCTCTGTCAAGAAATTGATGAACCTGTTTGATTATCCAATCAGGATTTTCGGAAGGTCTGATATCACACAACTCATGTGTCGTTTCAAATCACTCGCGATGCGATTGATCTCGAATCTTCGGGAAATCGATCATTTCATGAATAAAAGATCCCTGATTGAAGATGTTTTTAAAGCGGCCAAAAATGCTTTCTCTTTGAGAAAAATTCACAAATATACGACGAGATCTGTGGTAAAGACCGTTTCTTTGAATGTGCTTTTACTCGGTCTCGTGATTTCTTTGGGATTTCATAGAAAGGTCGATTTACAACGCCTCTCTGAATGGTAAATTGAGGAGGGGGCTAGAGTATCTATACCCCTCTATTGTTTCAACCCGTAATAACATTCTCACTTATCTACCCTTTCGGCTCCGGATTACAACCAGATAATACCCTGCCGCTCCGGCCACTACGATCCCGGCGAGTATGAATACCAGGTTGGCCATTACGCCATCCATGGCCGTTGGCTGCACAACGGTGACCGGCACCTTCACGGGATCTGATATCTGGCTGTTGTCAAGCGAGTCACGGTACCTCACCTCGGAATCGAACGCATAGTCTTTTGCTACGGCTCCGGGACTAACACCTACTTCGTATCGCGCAACAGCGGTTTTTCCCGGGGCAATATCCCCAAGGTAGGCTGAATCATCGTTACTGGTGAAGGGGTCCACAACACTGATCCGTGCCTGGGCGTTGTAGGCTGTTGCATCACCCGAATTCCGGTAGGTGACTTCTATTACCTTTTTCTTACCGGCACTCATCTTCGAGTCCGCAGTTACAACATCAAACCCGATCCTTCCATTCACCGGGATCCCCACGGTAACCGGAGCAGATGTGACTGTGTCACCCTCATGGTTTTTATACACGGCAATAACATCAACCGGGTACTCCTGTGCTTCTGCATCGCGCGAGACTGACACTTTGAACCTGCCAACCGTTGAATTCCCGGCAGGGAAGTCCCCAATATAAACGCTGCTGTCAGTTGGCGTTACCGGGCTGTTGCCGTTTCTCAAAATTTTTATGGTGGCTGCATGGGCATCTTCTCCCCCGCTGTTCGTAATAGTCAGGTCGAGATATCCTTCGGTACCGACGTTCAGCCCCCCATTGGTCACAGGGGAGACGTCGAGGAATAACTTCGGCTCGATTGTCAGGGGCAGGGTTACCACAACACTCTTTGTCTTGTACTGGTACTCGATGAGATCGCCGGCACTCTGCTCAGCACCTGCAAGGTACTGGTAGCTGATGGTCAGGGGAAGAAAATATTCACCCGCAGCTGCCTGTTTCGGAATTTTAATAGTATACATCACCTGGACACTTTTTCCACCGGGGAGATCTCCCATTACCTGTGAATCAGATTTTATAATCACCGGGGAGCCCCCGGGTGCTAGTGATGCAGTAACGAATTTCGCTGTATTGGGAAGGTCGTCCCGTTCAATATACCCGGTTTGCACAAATTTAAGGTGGTTCAGGCCACGGTTTTCAATTTTAACAGGGAGTTGCAGATCATTCCCTGGTGAAAACTGGTTTGTCCCTGCAACGGTTGCGGTGAACAGCGGACCATCGGAGATATACAATGTCCCGGCCATTGCCGGCGCCATTAAAAAAACCATGAATATTGCTATCAGAAAATACCGTATTCCCATTCAAGATCACTTGTTGTTATTGTTATAACAACATTTATTACTCAACCGTATATATAGGTATTCAATGGCCGAATTACAGGATGAACTCTCAAATATTGCCGAATCTCTGAAGTCACTAGGACTTACAAAGTATGAGGCGCTCGTCTATATTGCCCTGTTAAAAGTTGCCGGGGCAACTGCAACTGAGATCCACGAGATATCGGGGGTGCCTCGCGCATCGGTGTATCCCGTTCTCGACAGGCTCATCCAGAAGAACCTTGTTTCCGTATCGAACACCTCACCGAAACGGTTCGATGCAATGCCACCGGAGGAAGGGATCAGCAA
>CAIKOD010000043.1 GCA_903828975.1 uncultured Methanomicrobiales archaeon
CATGGAGCCAGTAGATTACTGCGCCACTATATCGGGACCCAATACCGACGCACAGGCCCGTTACAGGCCCCTTTGCGGGGGAATCAGTGCGGCACATTACCTGGTGGGCGCAGGCACCCTCGGGGCAATCGTAAAAGATAACAAAACCGGCGGACCTCTTCTTCTCAGCAACAACCACACGTTTGCCAACATGGATACTGTTGTGGACCACCGGGCACATAAAGGGGATGCAATTTTGCAACCATCGACTGTGGATGGCGGCCACTATCCTGAGGATATTGTTGCCTACCTGGAACGGTGGGTACCCTACGACCCCTTCTACAACAATGTTATTGATGCCGCGGTAGCAAAACCCATTCCTGGTATGCTATCCGACGACATGATACTCAGTGAAGGATCGGGCACCGAATTCATCATCCCGGAAGGTATCGCTCCAGCAGTCATGGGATCCCGGGTAAGAAAGTATGGTAGAACCGGAGGAGGAACCACCGGGCACGTCGTTGATTGTCACTTCATGACCGCCATCCCCTACCCATCCGGAGTAGTCGTGCGATACATCGACCAAATCCTCATCCAAATCGACACCTGCGCCGGCGACAGCGGCTCAATCTATCTCGATGATAATGACAAAGTTATCGGACTTCACTGCGGCGGCACAATCACCAACGGAGTCAGGTACGCCGTTGCAAACAAAATTGAAAACGTGTGTAAAATATTAAATATCTCTTTTTAATCAAACATCGCCAGCTCGTCGTATCTCCGGGCTCCCGACATTCTCCCAGCCAGGTATTTTATAACCAGGGCACCACCCACGATTGCAGCAACCCCGCCAGCAACCCAGAGAATTGTATTATCGCCCGCACCGGGCACGGATGTTACCGGGGCTACCGTGAGTATGGGGGAGCCGGTGGGTACTATCAAATTCTGGTTGTTTGGTGTTCCCGTGAGTCCAGACCCGATTTGTATGGTAGTCCCAGAGAACCCCCCGACAAAACTCCCCCCGAGTGGAGTACCCGCACGCAAGATGACAGATGCGCCGGCATCATTCTTACCGCGAACTGCAATCACATGGTCCTGACCGTCGCTGGGGCACGAAACCGCTACACTATCCATGCCTCCAGACTGTGCCGTCGAAGTAGGAGCATTTTCCATGACCAGGTTGTTATCGATGAGCACATCCACGTATGCAACACCCTGCCCGGCAGCAGTGACAACCTTGGTGAAATACACCACAAGCTCGCCGTTTGACTCACAGCTGCACTGGTAATCCGGACCGGTACCACAGGTAACATTTTTCACCATTACCTGCCCAGCACTGGGTTCGAGACCCTGCCCAACAACGGTGAATGTTGCGGTGACCTGGTTCAAACTCTTCGCCATCACAGTGACCGTCCCGCTAGCCGGAGCAAGCATACCAAACGTCTGTGAATACCCATAACCTTCACTGTACCCGGCACCAACCCCTTCCTTGGCGTACTGTCCATTCACATACCATGATATATCTGCGCCGGGGCTACAAACTTCATTTGCAGTACACCCCGCGCCTACCTGATCAAAATCGACAATAAAAAGCAAATCGGCCCCGGGATACACGGAGCCGTCCGGACGGGCCCCTTCCATTCGGAAATTTGATAAAGTTACGAGATTTCCATACAACGAGCTCATAGAAGAGTAATGTGGAGTAGGTGTTAAAAAAAGTATCTGCTCATGGCGCAATCGCATGAGCGTAGGTCATAACCCCGATCTTCTGCCAGACGGCCAGCTCCGGGAACGTCGCTCCGGAAATCTCTGCCAGCCACTCGTCTACGAAATTGAAATACTCTTCCATCTCTTTTGCGGTAGAGAGCCCCTTGCTGACCCGCTGCCGCCCGATCGTCTTCATCTTTACAACGGCGTCAGAATCAAGCTTCGCCAATAAGTTAATTGCTTCAATCTTCTTTTTCCCCGAGTACCCGAGCCAGTTTACCCGGGTATCGTGGAGGTGCTTTTCAAACGACTCCATGACCGTTAATGGAGTGTGCCCCCATAATAAAAGTTGCGATCAAGATCCGGAATGAAATTTCATTTCAATAAAAAACAGGATTAGTCCAACAACTATTGATACCCCCACCCCGGCCCCTGCCCCCCAGATCGCAGCTCTCACTTGGAGGTCTCGAATGTCTACAGATGCCGTTTTATCCAAGCTGGAAAGATCTTTTCGTAGCGCCTCAATATTATTATCAAGGCGATCGATCTCATCCATTACCCTATTTCGCCACCAGTTTTCCCACCCCTCGACCGTACCTCCCGAGGGCGGCCGTTCCCCTAAATCCGGAGGAGTCATTATGACTGCGTGTATACCAACACGATAAATTCTTGATCACATTCATCAACGACTCTTGTCATTTGAAGTTCACATGGGACAGAAACTCCATCCTTCCTTTTAAACTGCACGTTTATTTTGAATGTTCTCCCCTTCCCCCGCTGTAACGCCCCTACAATATCCCACTCCCCGGCCGTTTCATAGAGGATACGAGTATTCTTTCCCAACAGTTCCTCACGGTCATACCCGGTGA
>CAIKOD010000044.1 GCA_903828975.1 uncultured Methanomicrobiales archaeon
AATCCACAAGTATACGACGAGATCTGTGATAAAGACGGTCTGTCTGAATGTACTTTTACTCGGGCTCGTGATTTCTTTGGGATTTGACAAAAAGATTGACATACAACGGCTTTCTGAGTGGTGAGTTGGTAAGGGGGCTAAATCATCATATGCCTGCCGCTTTACCTCTTCCCGGACACCCGGGTAGTTGTAAACCTGGTCAAGGAACCGCGCCTTTTCCGGGTCTGCCACGCCCCATGCAATATACCCACGCAAACACTGCTCGAGGCGCTGTTTGGTAGGGAGCTTACCATCATCGTTACTGCGGATAACTTCTACCAGTTCCTTCTTGATTGAGAGGTACAACTGGTCGACGAGATAGTTCTTATCCGGAAAATAGTGGAATAGCGTACCGGTCGAGACCATTGCCTCTTTGCTGATCTGCGCAGTCGGGGTTCCGTCCACACCCTGCGTGGTAAAGAGCCTGAGTGCCGTTACGAGTATCTTTTCACGGTTTCCGGATGAGATCCCGACACGTTCTTCTGTTGATTTGAAAGTTTTTCGGGGGTTCATTTGTTTTTTTAGAAACATATTTTGGTTATTCCTTTACCTTCGGAGAGAACATCAGCCTGACCAGCGGAACCATCAGTTTTGTGCTGAGTCCACCTAGAGTTCTCCTGACTTTTTTGAGTTCGTCAGGGATCGCAATCTTCTGGGGACAGGCCTTTACGCACTTCCCGCAGTTCCGGCAGAGCGATGCATCGGCCGGTGTTCCCATTCCTCCCATCAGCTGCATCCCATAGAACCCCCTCACCATCATGCGGTTTGAACCCATGTGGTAATCGTTGTACATGGTGAAACACTGGGGAATGTTCACCCCGAAAGGACAGGGCATACAATATGCACAGCCGGTACAACCTACCCTGATCAGCTTCCGGTAGGTCGCCGCTACCTTTTCCATAGTTGTGAGATCATCGGCAGTCATGGAACCGGGCAGGGCACCTTCACAGGTTTTAATGTTCTCGGCAATGTGGTTCTCGTCATTCATCCCGGAGAGAACTACCGTCACTTCCGGGTGGTTCCAGACCCATAGGAGTGCCCATGCCGCTGCGGACCGTTTTGTCCCTGCATCGCGGTATATCTGTTTGACATCGTCCGGTAATTTTCCGGCAAGCATCCCGCCCCGGAGCGGTTCCATGATCATAACCGCGATATTCTTTGAGGCCGCGTAGCGAAGGCCCTCGGTTCCGGCCTGGTTCGTTTCATCGAGAAAATTGTACTGGATCTGGCAGAAAACCCAGTCATAGGCATCGATGATCGTCTTAAAGGTCTTGCGATCACCATGGAAAGAAAAACCGGCATTTCTGATCTTTCCGGCTGCCTTTGCCGAATCCAGGAATTCCAGGACATCAAGTTCAATCAGCCGTTTCCATTGACTGGCTTCGAGCGAGTGGAGGAGGTAATAGTCGATGTGATCTGTCTGGAGTTTTTTTAGCTGTATGTCAAGGATCCGGTCCATATCCTCGCGGGTTTTTACACTCCATGGTGGGAGCTTAGTGGCGAGTTTCACCTTCTCACGATAACCGTCCCGAAGCGCCCGACCTAAAAACCGCTCGCTCTCCCCCCCGTGGTAGGGGACTGCAGTATCGATATAGTTGATCCCGTGATCGATCGCATCACGGATCTGCCGTGTGGCACGCTCTTCATCGATGCTCAGTCGCTTCGTTGCAAGACGCATTGCACCAAAGCCAAGTGCTGATAATTGTTCACCATTTTTGGGTACTTGCCGGTATTGCATGGATATCTCCGCTTGTACTGCCGGGATCTTTCCCGCATTCACTAGACTGAATAGTCAATATGCAATATAACAAATTAATTCTAACTGGTATCAGAATTCCCCGAATAGCAAAACCGACTGGATATCAGGTCAACGGACTTTCTGATTTATCACACGTCCCGGGGTTGTTATTTCGCTTTGAATAGTATCGCTGTGATAGATGCGTTTTCGCTGGGCCATGTGGTAACCCGAGACAACGAGCACAGTTTCACCAAATTCTGCGTCAAGGCCCGGCTCCCCGGAGTCCACATACAGGAGGGGTGTTTCCCGGAGTTTGTGGGGGGTTGCGACCACGATGATATTGCCAGTCCCGACCCGTCGGACGATACGGGGACTAATCTGCTGGTTGCCCCGGCCAAGTATGAAACCCTGTGCACCAATCGGGCTGATGAGAATTTTTACCTCCTCTCCCTGGAGGAGCAAATCCCAGAGTGTTTGTTCATTGATGTCGATTGCAACCACTTTCCCGTTTTTTATTGCATCGACACCCAGCAACGTCTTATTCACACCGATATCCCGGGCAACCGCCTCTGTGGTAGTCCCGGCGCCAAGGACATAGAGCACATCAGGGATCATTATCTCGTGGATAAAACGGGCTATTTCTCCTTTTGCCCGTTCCTCATCCCCTTCTTCAAAGACGTGCTTGGAGAGCTGGACTTTTCCCGGAAGAGCAGGAGTGCGGGCAACCCCATACAACCGCGTTTTCAGTAACCCTGCCCTGTATGCGTCTTCGTCCACATCCATTATTTCGGAATCACGCAGGGACTGCGCATTGTACCCGGTCACGAGTTCTGCGGCGGTTGCAGGATCGATGGCGAAGACAGCGGAGTACATCTTTACACCAGCAGGGATACCGAGGACGGGCAGTTCCCGGCCAACAGCATCAAAGATATCCCGGGCAGTCCCGTCACCCCCGCAAAAAAGGACCAGGTCAACACCGGCGTTTTTAAATGCCAGTGCAGCCTGCCGCGTATCATTGGCACTGCTCTCATCGTGGCAATGATAGAGTACCTGGTAATCCTTCACCCCGGCCTCCATGAGGGTCTCCTCTCCCATCTGGCCTGAACAGGTAACAAAACTAATTTCAGGTTCACGGGCAAGCAGGGAAAGCGTAATGCGTGCCCGGTTCTTTGCCTGCGGTGACGCACCCCGGCGTCGGGCCTCTTCAACATTGCCATCGGTCCCCTTAAGCCCCACGGCACCACCCATGCCGGCTACCGGGTTGATTAAAAGTCCGATGCGTCGCATAAAAAAAAGGAATCAGGAAATTTTTGGTATCCTGGCGATGGCCTCTTTGATCAAGGTGTCCGGGTATTCGTAGTCCACCAGTTTGCCTTCGTAATAGGCATCATATGCCGACATATCGAAATTGCCATGGCCTGAACAATTAAAGAGAATGGTCTTATCCTCCCCGGTCTTTTTACAGGCGAGGGCCTCGTCAATTGCAGATCTTACCGCATGGGAGGTCTCGGGGGCTACAATGATCCCTTCCGTACGGGCAAAGGTCTGGGCTGCATCAAAGACTTCGCTCTGGTGGTATGAGACCGCCCGCATTACCCCGTCGTGCACAAGCCGGGAGACGATCGGGGAGTCCCCGTGGTAGCGGAGACCACCTGCATGCATGGAGGGCGGGACAAAATCATGGCCAAGCGTGAACATCTTGAGAAGCGGGGTGTAGCCTGCTTCATCTGCAAGGTCATAGGCAAACAGCCCCTTTGTCAGCGTCGGGCAGGAGGCAGGTTCAACACCGATGATATCAACATCCTTGTGTTTCCCGGTCAGCTTGTCCCCGGCAAACGGGAACGAGATCCCGGCGAAGTTTGAACCGCCGCCAACGCACCCGATCACGACATCCGGGTAGTCATCGACCATCGCAAGTTGTTCCCGGCATTCGAGCCCGATGACAGTCTGGTGAAGGCAGACATGGTTTAAGACCGAGCCTAACGCGTAATTGGTGTTCTTGTTGGATGCCGCATCTTCAACGGCTTCAGAGATGGCCATGCCAAGGCTCCCCGGTGTATCAGGGTCTTTTTTGAGCATTGCACGTCCGGCATTCGTCTTGTCACTCGGGCTGGGGATGCATTCCGCGCCCCAGACGTGCATCATCGACTTCCGGTAAGGTTTCTGTGCATAGCTCGACCTGACCATATAGACGGTACACTCGAGATCATAGAGCATGGTCGCAAAGGACATTGCAGAACCCCACTGGCCTGCACCGGTTTCTGTTGCGATCCGCTCAATCCCTTCCTTCATGTTATAATAAGCCTGGGGGATCGACGTGTTCGTCTTGTGACTCCCGGCCGGGCTTACCCCTTCCCACTTGTAGTAAATCTTAGCCGGTGTCTTTAAGAATTTTTCAAGCCTGTGGGCGCGGTACAGCGGGCTTGGTCTCCAGAGGTGAAACACGTCCTGCACCTCTTCGGGAATATCGATATAGCGGTCAGTGGTCACTTCCTGCCGGATAATCTCCATCGGGAAGATAGGAGACAGGTCCTCGGGCCTGATCGGTGCCTGGGTCTGGGGGTGGAGCGGGGGGTCCAGCGGAGTTTTCAGGTCCGCCTGGACATTATACCACCGTTTTGGCATCTGCTCCTCGTCAAGGAGGATTTTTGTTTGCATAATAGTATTCTTCTTTGTATATATTTATACATTGTTGGAGGAATATTTTCGTTATGGGGTGTGAATCTGGAAGAGTAATCCGGAAAAAATGGAAGGTTCATGCAGTTTCATATGGCCCTATTGAACAAACATCCGTATATATCAAACCATTCTTCCCTTACAATTCTTTAATCGCGGTACGTAGGCCAGGAAAACGGTTTTCATTTAACCCCGCATCATACCACTGGATTTATATAACCTGGAACAGGTATACCAATGAAAGATCCCGGGAGGCGGCTCTATGGATGACAACGAGATACGTTCATTTGTTCGGGAGATTGCAACCCGCGGTGGCAATACCGTTTCTGATGAAGAATTTGAAGATCTTGTCAGGATTATCAGCAATTTCTGGGCTGATGTCGAGGTCGAAGCTGAACGGGTCTCCAGGGCCGATAAAGAGACCTTGATTCTTTATTTCAATCTCATGGTAGATTGTCTCTGCACGGCGTATATGCAAAAGTACCGGATGGATGCCGGTCATGCTCATAGCAAGGCCTATGAGGAGATCACGAGTACTGCCCTCAATCTCATCTTTGAAAAAGGATTAATAAAAGAGTTTCTCATGCGGTTTGAGGCAATCCCATTGAGAGACGGTGTTTACAAAGAGTTCCTTACGGAGAAAACCCTGGCGCATGAGAATGCAAAACGTCGTATGTCAGGTAATACACAGGAAAACGATCCGTAAAACCCCCTGGCTTTTCTTATAAATCTATCCGGAAATACAATTTTTTCCTGTAGACCCGGGAACCTATCCGTTCACCGCGTTGGATAGCGGGACCGGGAGTACCTGTTCCGGATACTATTATCCGCTTTTTGGAACTACCATTCAGTAATGTGCGGTCGCTTCTCTATCGCAGTGAGGATCGGTTATCTGGCTGATCGCTTCGGCGTCTCTGAACCTGGAGGGATCACCCTGCCTTTGTACAATATCGCACCAGGGGAAGAAGTTCCGGTCATTACCGGGTCCGGGAATGCACAGTGTATCCTCATGCAATGGGGCCTGATCCCATCATGGACTAAGGATGAGAAAACCTCACCGGCACCGATAAATGCCAGGGCAGAGGGACTGAATGAAAAGAAACTGTTCCGGACACTCCTCTCACGTGGGCGATGTATCGTACCGGCCACGGGCTTTTATGAATGGAAAAAGTCCGGAAACGAGAAGTACCCCGTGTATTTCAGGTTGAAAAGCCAGGAGACTTTTGGAATGGCGGGCCTTTGCGATTCATGGCAGGGACCTGATGGTAGCATTACCTGGTCTTTTACGATTATTACTACCAGCCCGAATTCGCTGGTCCTCCCTGTCCATAACCGGATGCCGGCAATGCTTAAACAAGAGGACGAAAAAACCTGGCTTGACCCGAAATTTGGTGCCTTTGAAGAACTGGCACCATTGCTCAATCCATATCCGTCTGTGGGGATTGAAAGTTACAGGGTAACAAAAAAGGTGAACCACCCGTCGTTCAAATCAGATACTGCGGTTCAGGAAGAGATCCCTGTGACGAACACCCGTCTCGGTATGTGGGAAACAAGATAGGTCCATTCATGCAGGGACTATTGAACAACCGGGCTGTAACCATACGGGACAATATATTCCCGAAAATGCTTCTATTTGGCGTTCCCAATTATATTGAATCCAATCTGGAACAGGCGGAAAGAAGAGACAGATGAGGGTCTTATTCTCTTTGTTTTTTTGCGATTTCCTCCCGTAACGTATCACGGGTAGACATGAGTTTTGCGATCTCTTCCCTGAAATTATCCACCTCAAACTGCTGCCTGTCGATCTCCTTTTCGATATGCTGTATCGTATGAATGTTTTCGGGATCAGGCAATAACCGGTCTCTCTTAAGGTGGAGCCGTTCAAGGGACGTCTCCATCCCGTCAAGTTCAAACGCGTTTTTCTCGATCTGGCATGTCAGGTAGAGTACCTCTGCCTTGTCCAGGGGATCATTTTTGTCAGCTCCGGCTTTTTGACCAAGGAGTAGCTTCAGGTTATCACGCTCGGTCTCCAGTTCGCGGACCTTTCGTTTCAGCTGTTCAATACTTTCGTGACATTCCCCATCGGGATACGGGGTATACAGCTCTGCATGTACATGCACGGCATCCGGAAGGCAGGTGCCATTTTCACATGCAGGGATTTCTTTCATTACGGACTGGCGCTGAACAAGAAATTCGTTAATTGCGTGGCTGATCCAGTCCCGGGGCTCGATCCCTTTCATCCTGGCATCTTCGATGATTCGCTTGTAGGTGGTATCATCAATTTTTGCCAGTAGTTCGTGCATGAAGAAGTGTTAATGGCTGGGTTTTTAACAATTACGATTGGTCCTGACAATTTTCAGCGTATTCATTAAAAACAGGTAATTTTAACAGGTTATCGAAAAAAAGCGGGTGGTTCTTACTGATCAATACCCAAGCTGACCCAATTCCAGGATTCAAAATCCAGGAAATTGGAGATTTTCGGCTTTGTTGAAACCCTCTCAATCTATCTTGCTGATTTGGTTATTCCCAAATTTACCCACGTTCCAGGGGCTCCGCCCCGCCGCTTTGGCGGCTCCGGTTGGGTTAGGATATGATCTCCAAATCTCTGAAATTTTTCTTTGAATGCCCCAATTGAACTCTGCCCAAGAGTATCTTAACGGGGGTGGGACAGGGAGGGGGTGAAACCGCCTCCTGTATGAGGAGTTCTGTTAATTTTTTTCGCATAGGATCTCAACAAAGCGAAATTCCATAAGATCCTGCCCGACGCTTATCCGGAGGGGTTGGGAAGGATCAGGGTATTCCAACCTTTCAGTGTTTACATGGATTAATTTTTCATAAAGAGGTCCAAAATAGAGCAGTTAACCGGTGACCTTACCCGTCCTGCAGTAGTCTATCATCTGCTCTAGGGCATCGGGTTTTTCCACGCCATTGATCGACAGGAGGATCAGGCTGCCGGATGATGCGGTAGGATCTGCCATCAGCAGGTCGACGGTTGCAAAACAGAAAATGCGCTGAAACGGGCCTCTCCGGGTGCTGACCCGGTGGACCTGATCGCAGGGAATGCTTATCTTTTTTTTGAACAGGACACCGCTGTACCGGGTGATCTGCCCGGCGGTGAAATGGTACCTGATGGAATGGTAGTATTTCCTGGTCCAGGTGAGTGCGAGCAGGACGACCACTAGCGCTGCGACGGAAACGGGGAGGCTGACCGATGGTGGGAACAGGATGCTCACTGCCATGAGGCATGGCATAACGAATATCCAGACCACGAAAAAGAGGTAGGTCAGGTAGAGGAGTTTCAGTCTTGGTGATGGCAGGAAGATAAACAATGAATTGTCGTTTTCATTGGTATCCGTGATTGTCATGTTGCCTGAATTGTTCATATCCGGGCTCCCAACTTTATTTTTTCCGCTTGATATCGAGGACCCAGTGGTCATAGATCGGGTCACGTTTATTCTCAAAGACCCTGACTGACCTGCCCCGGGACTTCACCCATTCCTCTACAATTTTTGCTTCTTTTTCTGTGCTTACGGTGATCAGGGTGGTACTGCTCAGTGAGATCAGCTCGACCGTTATCTGTTCCCAGAGTGCCTCGGTGAAATTGTTAATATCGCCAAACATCAGCCCGAGACCATGGGGTGCAGTGCCGGTATACTGGCTTGCAATAGTCGCGTCGATCAGCATAGTCTCTTCAGGAATGAGGCGTTTTTTCGAAAAACCGAGTGACAGAAGCGAGGCATCGTTATCGTACGAGAGCGGGGTGAACCCCTGTTTCCGCAGCGCAACGGCCCCGATACCAGACCCGCAGCAGCAGTCAAGGCATACACCCAGCACCTCTTCGTCCCAGATATAGGTGAGCAACTCGTTCACCATCGCCTGGCGGTCCGGGTTCTGGTCCTCCAGCGCAGGCACGACGGTATTGATCACCTCAATGCTGTAATATTCCCTGACCGCTTCGGCCCAGACTTCGCGTTTTTCCTGCCAGATCTCACCTGCGGTCTCTTCAAACCGTTCAATAAGAGCAGCATCTGGTTTTCGTGCAAGGAATGAGCCCACGTTCCAGCGGAATCCGTCCCCGATGGCAAACGCAATGGGTTCCTCCTTTTCATCGATCAGGAGCCTCCCCTCGTCCCCTAGTGCAGCGATCAGGATATCAGTCCACAGCTCGTCGGAAAGGTCTGCGAATGTTGGCTCAACGAACCGGAAACCCTCGATTCCAAGAATTAATTCTGCTTTCAATGAATAGCACCGCCCTTGTTATGCTCCATATTTGTGCGCCTTGTTGATCAGGTCTTCGATGATCGACATTAGGTCACACCCGTGGATCCGGTGCAGTCCCCCTTCGGCAACGGCATACTCGTCGAAATGGCTCACCCGGTCCACCCTGACACCATCACCCCTGATAACCACCGGGACAGGGTCCGCACTGTGGTCCTTTATCGTGCACGGGGTGCTGTGGTCTGCACACACGACCAGAAGGCAGTCCGGTACCTCTGCAAGGGGTGCAATGGCAGCATCGATCCGCTCGATAAAAGCGGATTTCTCTCCTGCATGGCCGTCGTGGCCTGCCTCGTCCGCCCCCTTGATATTGACAAGCACAAAGTCCTGTTCCTGTAACTCCCGTATCGTGGCGGCCACTTTGGCATCAAGGTCTGAATTAATCGATCCGGTCGTACCCGGGACCGGGACATGTCGGAGTCCGACCACCTTACCGATACCGCTGATCAGCGATGCCGCACATATGACGCTCCCGGAAAGTCCATACCGCTCTTTAAACGGCTCAAAGTGTCCCATCTCTCCGCCGCCACGGATTAGGACGACATTTGCCGGTGGAAGGCCCTGTGCGAGCCGTTCTTGGTTGACCGGGTGGTTCGAAAGGACCCGTGTTGCCTGTGCGACAAATTCGTTCAGCACGAATGCTGTCTTTTCATCTCCCGGGCGGTCGCGGAGCGCATCGAACTCCGGCGGGACAACGCCTTCTTTTTTCGGGTCATTCGAGGAGACACACTGGCCGAGTCCCTCCCCGGAAAGGGCCAGGGCTGCACGGTGGCCGGCGCCGGAACGGAACACGAATTCTACGCCGAACCGGGAGAGGTCTACCTGTTCCTGGACCGCTTTGCTCAGGGCATCAGTGTCATGGATCCTCCCCGCTCTCCTGTCCGTTACTTTGCCATCCGCATCAACGGTGGCATAATTACAGCGGAACCCGATCATCCCGGGTTTCATGTGGATGCCGGTCCCTTCTGCCTCGAGGGGCCCCCGGCCGGTATAGTACTGCTCCGGGGGATACCCGAGCAGGGCAAGGTGGGCGGTGTCAGAACCCGGCCTGATCCCCGGACCTATGGTATCCATTATTCCACAAATGCCCTCCCTGGCAATGCGGTCAAGGACCGGGGTGCGTGCGGTCTGCAGGGGGGTCTTTCCTCCGAGTTCGGGGCAGGGGCGGTCAGAGACCCCGTCCAGCACCAGAAGAATTACTTTATGTGCTGTCATTAACGGGAATGTTTGGGTGCAGGGATAATTATACCGTACGGTATCTTCCGGTGACACTGCCGGTGACATGGGGGTTCATGGGAACGTACCATTGCATGGGAAGACCGGTTTCCCATTAACGATACCAGAAAAATCCCGGTAGAGAGGAAATCACTATCAGGTACTGCTCATACCAAAAAGAGGTTTATAAGACTGGAATGTGAGTGTCAACTCGTGGGTGCCGGGTGTACCGTTAATACGGAGGAAGTCCCGGGCATGGGGAGTATGGAGGTTCTCTCCACTGGTAAGGTTGATGGTTTCCTCCCAGGAAATGATTGCAAAGTCATCAAATTCAGCGATGCTTGTCCTTTTTGCGGATGCTGAATGGTGAATAAAGATCTGGAGTGCCCTCGGATCGGTCGTGGGATCCCGTGGCGGAAACAGGTCCGGGCATCATTGTGCTTTCAGGATCGCCTTGGATGATCCACTCAACCGGGCCCAGGATGATTATCGGGAGGCCCTTGATCTACAGCATCACAATACCGGAGAGCGCTCGCAATACTGAAGGGGCTACAGAGTTCATCAACTTTGTTATTGACGAGCAGGGACAGGCAATTACCAGTTCAGAAGGTGAGATACCAATAGTTCCTGCTATGGCCACAGGTTACGGGATACCAGATTTACTGCTACCAAGATTGCAAATTGTTTGATTATTACCTTTTTCCGGGGTTATCCCTGACGAACGCAGAGCTCAGGCAGTGATGTTCCTTAATCTTGTTCTGGTTTCCCCCCCAGCATTTATTATCCAAGTTTGCCAGTTTGAACCATAAACTGCAGAAGAGTTAACTATAGCCACTACTTTTTTGTCAGGAAAACCAATTTGACAGTTCAGTAATTTATCACCTATCCATCGCGGAGGGTACCGTACTCAATAAGCTGTAATTTCAGATCCTGTATCCGCAGAGGAGATCTCACCGATATCAGATAAATATCTTCGACCCGTGATCCATTCCTCGTTAATATCCATGAGGATAGATCCAGCTAATCTCAAAAGGGCAGGATCATTAGGGAATGCCCCTATTGAACGGGATCTATGTTTTAATTCTTTATTCACCCTCTCAAGGAGATTGGTGGTCCGGATTCTCTTCCAATTATCATGTGGGAAGCTCTGGTAATTCATCAGATCATACTGAAATCGCTCTATCGAATCAGCAGCCCGAGAATAACCCCGGGATTCAAGTTCACCGATACACTCCTGAAGCCGGCGCTGATCACCAAGAGATTCCTTCAGGAGCGTAGCGATTCCCTTGTGATCCTTACGCGGGGTCTTCTTCAATACCACCCTGATGAAATGGACGTGGCACATCTGCCAGAATGACCCATGAAACGATCGTTCCACGGCTCTCTGGATGCCTTCGTGGCCATCTGATACGACCAGATCAACATGCTGTAGACCCCGATCCTTAAGATCCGAGAAGAGATCTTCCCAGGTTAGCTCATCTTCACAATCCGCGATTCTTGCTCCAAGAATCTCACGGATTCCATCATCCTTTATCCCTGCAATCACGAGTAGTGCCTTATTCGAATACCTTATCCCATCTCTTATTTTAAAATATGACGCATCCACGAAGAGAAACGGGATGTGAGGATCAACTGGTCGTGATGGAAATTCAATAACCTTTGAATCGAGTTCTTTTGATACGCTAGATACATACGAGGCTGATATCTTTTCGATTCCGAGGTGTGAGATCACAGCCTCAATCTTCCTCGTTGACACACCTTGGAGATACGATTCAATAATGGCATTCTCTAATGCTTTTTCTATTCTTGAGTACCGTTCAAAAACATGAGTTTCTAACGGGATATTCCTCAATAGTGGTTTTTCCAGTTTCAATGTAAATGTACCATATCTTGATTTCAGGTAACGGGACCTAGTTCCATTGCGATAGGTTCTTCTTGATCCTGTCCTTTCATATTTACCTGCACCGGCCTGTTCCGCGGCTTCTTTCTGCATCACCTCATTTAGAAACCAGGTGATAAGGTTCTTCATTCCTTGTTCATTTTCGGTAAGGTAATGTGCTACGAGGTCTTACTATTCATTGCCCTGTCTCCTTGTTTTTCGCAAATTAACATTGGATACAGTGTTGCTTCAAGTTTACAGCTTTATATGCACACTACCGCGGAGTATGTTTGGAGATATAACCACAGGAATGATCCAGAAAGAGTTAAGATACGGAGAATCATCCAATTATTGGAAAAGAGTTAGGGGCGGGAATGGTACCTTACCCAAAAATAGTTATCCCAAAATTCTCCCGGCTTATTCAGGCCGGTTGGTGATGGAAAATACGCAATGTTCATCACCCTTGGACCGGCACTTGATCTCTTTGCCCTGGACCTTTATCCCGAATGAGCCCTCAACGATCCCTGTAAGAAGGCCAGCCGTGCAGTAACAGACATTCTTTCCTATGTTCCCGAAGGACTCGGACTCGACGGTGTGGGAGAGCGTGATAGTCTTCGTCTTGTTCTTCTCGTCCCATTCTTCCTTGACGAAATTGAACCAGCCCATCTGGGAGTAGAAGGCAAATGCCATGTCGCTCATGGTCTTGGGATTGATCTTTTTAAGTTTCTCTTCCATTAACTGGCCGTATACAAGGTCTTCAGAAATTCCGACAAAAAGGATACCGATGATCTCTCCTGCAGAATTCCTGATTGGCTCATACGCCACGACCATCTTTTTACCAACCACATCTGCAGTACCGTAATAGGTCTGCCCTTTTTTGATTACGGCATCATAGACAACACTTGAAATCTCGGTTCCGACAGCCCGCTTGCCATCAGCACCAATAACGTTGGTAGATACACGGATTGCCTTATCACCGATTTTCTGGAAGACGGTGGCCTTGCTGCCCATGTCCTTTTCAACGGAATCAACAACCTCGAAGTTATCGTTGACGATATGGCTGCCAAAAGCAATCTTGCCTCCGGAAACTGAAGGAGCCCCGTATGCTATGAAACGGCTGTGCAGCAGGGTGAGATCCTTGTCAAGCTTGGTCCTGGAGAGGTCAAACGAGACACTCATCTTCTTGTAGTGCTCGACGTTTTCCTTGCCCATGTCCTTGTATGCACGGTAGTTGACACCGCTTGCCGGCGCCTCTCCCATGGTCTTCTTCAACGAATTGGTCATGGACGTGAAGATGAAGCTGGGCATCATGACAACCGGTTCATCAATGAGGGAGATCGTGCCCTCAAGGGGTTTGTGCTCGATGAACTCGGTGATGGCGGACTCACCCTTGACCACGGCCTCTGCCTTGAACTTCCAGCTCGCAGAGACCTGGTCGGCAACAAACTCGCAGTATTCGTCGCCTTTCGCATGGCACGTCTTCTCGAGACAATACCATGACTTACCGGTTACTGACGTGAGGACTCCTTCGATCCAGCCCTGGTGTATACCGCAGACAGGCATGTTCCAGTCCTTGAGCACCTGGGACTCGAAGGTATGCTTGGTCCTGATGACGATCCGCTTCTCACTGGCAGAGACCAGCTCGAACGGGGCACCCCATCCCTGCTGGTGCTGGAGCTTGAAGACCAGCATCAGGAACTCTTCGGGTTTTAAGTCCATGCCAAGTTTTTTTAACAGGTTATTGAGCCCGACGGAACCCGCCCCGACCGAACGGAATAGCTTGCGGACTGCCTTGACCGCAAGTTTCTTGTTGAGGTTTGCCTCGTACATCTCATAGATGGCTTTGACCAGGTAATTGGGGTTGCTGGCTGTTTTTACCCCGAAAACCGAGAATGATCCCGCAAGAGGGTCAAGGTCGATATACGAGGATATCGTCTTCTCGCCTTTGATCAATGCCTCAAAATCTTCACGCCCAATCTTCTTTGACTCCATACGATCACTTACATTTTTTATATATATATGGTGAATTATATAAATAAGAGCCCGGAAATTTCAGATGCTGATTGCGAACCAGCAGGCTGGATTACAGTTTGTATCTGTTTCTTAAGAGGGGGAGGATCGCCTGACAATAATCCGGGGTTATTTCGGAACTGTATCAATCAACAATGAGGACAATTCAGAGTGCCGCGATCAGCCGCTCCCTGTTCTTCTTCAGGTTGTATCGTATAAGCCCGCTGCTTTCCAGTTTGTCGGCAATGATGGTGACAAATTCGGTATCCGTCAGGGGCGCGATAATGATAAACCCTTTAATGAGCTCCATATGCATCTGGAGCAGTTTTCCTCTCGCAAGTTCCGTTCCCATTGCCTCCGATGAGCCCATGCCTGTGGATGCCATTGCCCCTACGGTCTCAAGATCGATGTTCCCTGACTTGACCCCTTCGATGAGAAAACCGTCCCGCCCCACAACGGCAGCTCCCGATTCAGCTTCGATCGCAAGGAACTCTTCGAGTATCGATTTCAGCATAATAAATCTAGTGCACGAAGCCATCTAAATTTGAGGGTAAAGCCTTTTCAATTTTATTCGTGCATCTGATGTCATGAATTGCCAATCCACAGACTTTTGATTTTCATTACGATTTTGTTCCCATTTTTTAGTCTCATTTCTCAAAGTCTCCAAATTTTTC
>CAIKOD010000045.1 GCA_903828975.1 uncultured Methanomicrobiales archaeon
CGTCAGGGGTATCGATCCGGATCGCCTTGACCATCTCACCGATGGCGTGCTTCCGTTTCACTCCTTCATAGTCCCTGACGATACTTGCGATCTTTTCTGTGGAGCAATAAAATACCACGGTACCACCATCAACCCGGAAATGTAGTATTGTTATTTCGATGTCATCAGACATAATTTATTTGATATACCGTCGAAGTTTCTCTATGGACTGGACAGAGAAATACCGGCCTGCACATCTTGCTGATATTGTAGGGAACGGTACCGCTGTCCGCCAGATGCTCGACTGGGCACGGGGATGGAAACGTGGCACGAAACCGCTCATACTCTACGGGAAACCTGGTATCGGCAAGACTTCTGCTGCCTATGCCCTCGCAAATGATATGCAGTGGGAGGCAATGGAGCTCAATGCGAGCGACCAGAGGACAAAAGCGGTCATCGAACGTGTTGCAGGTGCAGGCAGTACATCCGGCAGTCTTACCGGGGCTTTGAGGAGGCTGGTTGTCCTTGATGAGGCGGACAACCTGCAGGGCACCGCTGACAAAGGTGGAGCGAAGGCAATACTCGATATTATCCGGGACGCACGACAGCCCATTATCCTGATTGCAAATGACCTGTACGGGCTTACCCCGGATATTCGTGCTGCGTGTGATCCCGTCCAGTTCAAGGCCCTTCCCGCACGGTCCCTTGCCCCCTACCTGAAATTTATCTGTTCCGTGGAGAAGGTGCAGTGCAATGACCAGGCGTTAAAGGATATCGCCGAGAACTCCGCGGGGGACATGAGGGCCGCCATCACGATGCTGTATGCCGCGGCCATCGGAAAAGAGAGGATCGACGAGCCTGACATCAGGACATCGATGAAAGACGGGCGTGCGAGCATATTCCAGCTGATCCCGGCGGTGTTCGGCAGAACCGCAGGTGATGACCTGATCCGGATGTCATATGAGATTGATGATACGCCGGATGTCATCGAGCAGTGGATTGAGGCAAACCTTGGCACTCTCAAGGGCCCGGAAGAGGCAGCACTTGCCTACCGTTACCTCTCGCGGGCTGACGAATATATCGGCTATACGTATCGCCAGCAATATTACACCCTCTGGCGTTATGCCACGGTAACCATGCTGTTAGGGACAAATATTGCATCAGGGGGCCATGGGATCCATGAAAGGATATCCTCACCCCGCCGGTGGCAGAGGATGGCTTCCTCAAGGCGCCAGAAAGGTATACGTACTGCACTGCTTGGAAAGTGTGGTGGGCTCATGCACATGCCCCAGCAGACCGTCCGGGACGGGTACCTGAACCTTCTTACAATTCTTGCCGAAAAGGACCCGCTTACTTTTGCAAGAAAGCTTGACCTTGATGCAGACCAGCTGGCACTTCTTATCCATGACCGTGTTAAGGCAACCGCCATAGCAAAACAGATCGCAGGTGAAAAGAGGGAAGAAGACAAAAAAGAGAAGATAAAGGCGCAAAAAAAGCCGGCAGCAGAACAGAAAAAAAGCAAACCGCCCATTGAGGGATCGGCCGAAGTAACAACCCGTGCGGTGGAAACAGTCCCGCCTGCTGAACCGGGACCGTCCCCGCCTGCACAGGAGGAGAAACAACCGAAGGGTGGAGGGCGACAATCAACCCTTTTCTGAGCCGGTATCCCGCTTGTAATACCGGTGCAGAATTACCCCGCAGTCTATTAATTCCCCGCCAAGACCGTAACACTCAAAGCCGAGATGATATACGAGGAGGTCACAGTCGAGTCTTAGAGCCAGTTCCTTCATTGGCGGTACCATTTCTTCAGCCGGCCGGACTGAAAAAAGGAGATCCGCCCCACGATATTGTCCAATATCCGGGGAAAATATATCGTCTTGGGTGAAATGGATCCCATCGGGAGGCACCTGCGGTTTTATGTCGGTACACCGGCAGCTGATTCCCGCTGATGCGATACATTCCGCCGCGGTGAAATTGTGTCCGACTCCGATTTCTATCGGGTTGTTATAGTGTTCTGCGATATAGCTGCCAATACAATGCTCAATACGTTTATACCCGTCCATTCCAGTATAGTATTGGAATGGATGTCCATATTTTTTGGGATCATGGTGCGCCGGAAGGGCTAGCCGGACCGGCCGGCCGATTAATAGCAGCGATCACTGGCACCAGGGTGAAAATCTGCGAGAGTCCCTTAGTCCTTAACGGGTATATCGGGCACAGAAGGCAGGTTGATGCCGGGGTAGTGCTCGACGGCACCGGGACCTTTATGCACCGTCAGGGTATCCGGGGGCCGGTCCTCCTCGTGATCGGGCAGGACCTTTTTGCAACAGGGCTAGACTTCGTGTTCGGGCTCGCCCGTCCACAAACACGGGCATCTGTTATCTCGGGTGTACGCCTCAGCAATGAATATTATGGGCGCCTGACAAACGATGAAGACCTCGTTGAACGCCTTGCAAAAGAAGGCTCTCATGAATTGGGGCATATTTACGGGCTCTCTCATTGCGACAACCATGAATGTATTATGTTTAACCCCCACACACTCGATGAACTGGACGGGAAAAAGAAAGGGTTCTGCCCGGAATGTTCTGTTGCATTAGAGAAGGGAAAATCTGAAATGCTTACTTGTTAAATCGGTGGAATTTTTCCTATTGTTAGTATTACCATCATTTTTATCGGGAATTTTGGGATAAACCTGATTAAACCGACAATCCGCAGTAAAGAAATCCAATCTTCAAAATTTCCCAACCGCAAGATCTTTGTACCTTGAGTTAGAAATCTAAAATATGCCCATAATTGATGGATTTGATGATGAATCTATCCAATCAGTCGGACACCTTGGC
>CAIKOD010000046.1 GCA_903828975.1 uncultured Methanomicrobiales archaeon
GCCAAGGTGTCCGACTGATTGGATAGATTCATCATCAAATCCATCAATTATGGGCATATTTTAGATTTCTAACTCAAGGTACAAAGATCTTGCGGTTGGGAAATTTTGAAGATTGGATTTCTTTACTGCGGATTGTCGGTTCAGGATAACATGTACAATAAAATGCTATTTTTATCGAAAACTACAAGATGTGCCAGTTCCGATCACTGGTAAGAGAACTTGATATGACCAGTGAAAATGAACTTATGCGCATCGGGATCTCCCTGCCAAAGAACCTGCTTGACAAGTTTGATGAAATAATCAACTACCGTGGGTATTCATCCCGCTCCGAAGGTATCCGTGACGCCATCAGAAGTTACATCACCCATTACAAATGGATGGCAGATGTGAAGGGAGAACGGCAGGGGGTCATCACCATGATTTACGACCATGAACAACGAGGGCTTCTTACTACCCTGACTGATATCCAGCACGAATTCATGTCCATAGTACAGGCTTCACTGCATTCTCATGTCACGCACGGTCGCTGTCTTGAAGTAATACTCGTGCGGGGGGACGGTTCCCAGTTGAAGACCCTCGCGGAACGGCTGATGTCCCAGAAGGGTGTGGAATCAGTAAAATTAACAACAATCATGGTGGGGGAATAATTTTCAGTACATTTTTTTGGGAAATTCCATACACCTGGTCTTGATTATTCAAAAATCTGTATCCCGGTTGACGTTACCTGGTATTCAGTAAAGTCAATTTTTAATTAATATATGCGAATAATTTTGAAAAACTATTCATAAAATATTAAAATAAAAACATTTATACATCCAAAGTATTACAAATTAATAATTAAGTAATACTTCGGTGAACCTATATGCACGTACCTGATGCATTTATGCCAATATGGCAGGGAGCAATATACTGGATAATTGCCCTTGTCTTCGTGTACCTCTCATTACGGTGGGCAAAGAACGAGCTGAACGAGGAGAAACTTCCCCTTGTTGCAGTGCTTGCCGCGGGGATTTTCGCGCTCCAGTCCTTTAACCTTCCCGTTTCGATGGGGACCAGCGGACACCTGGTAGGTGGTGCGCTGGTTGCAATTATCCTTGGCTCCCCGTTTGCCGCGGTATTCATCCTTACGCTGGTTCTGACTGTTCAGGGTATCATGTTTGGCGACGGCGGGATCACGACAATGGGCGCGAATATCCTTAACATGGGTGTGGTCGGTGGCTTTGTGGGTTTCTACAGTTTCAAAGGATTGAAAGCTGCTACAGGAAGTATGCCGGTCTCTGCATTTATCGCTGCATGGCTGGCTTGCGTAATTCCGGCACTCTGCGCCGCTGTTGAACTCTGGCTTGCCGGGACCTTTCCGCTCGAGGCCGGCCTCGTTGCGATGGGGTTGTACCATGCCGTTATCGGGGTGGTTGAGGGGGTCATCACGGTTGCCGCGATTTACCTGATTGTGAGTGTGAGACCTGACATGGTGGACAAAGGTGTATTACCTGCGAAGGCAGGTGCTGTTGCATGATCGACAATAAAACATTAATTGTAGGCGGACTTATCATTGCTGTCCTCATCGGGGTTGTTGCAGTGTTTTTTGCCTCAAGTGACCCGGATGGCCTGGAAAGTACTGCATTGATCATCCAGGGCGGAAAGACCCTTACCGGACCTACGCCCCCTGATGCTGAAATCTTGGAGAATATGGATGGTAAGTTCGCATATTTAGCCCCGATGCCGGATTATTCTCTTGGCGAAGAGAGTGGTCCTGGTGGTGGAATCCTTGCAATAGTGGGCGGTACACTACTGGCATTCCTCGTTGCAATAGGCCTGATATATGTATTAAGGGTCGCAGGTAAGAAAGGTCCACCAAAGGCAAACCAATAGACATTTAATTTTTCCTACCCAATTCTGGTAACTTATGCATCTCATCGAAACCCGCGATCTCTGTTATACGTACCCCGGTAATGTCACTGCACTACACCATGTGAATTTTATCGCCCCGCGAAAAGCACGTATCGCCGTAATAGGGTCTAATGGTGCGGGTAAGAGTACACTGTTCAAACATTTTAACGGGATTTTTAAGCCGACGTCCGGATCTGTGTTAGTCCAGGGTGAACCGATTACCAAGGAAAATATCCGTAACGTCCGTAAATTCGTCGGGATTGTATTCCAGAACCCGGATGACCAGATCTTTTCTCCGACAGTCGAACAGGATGTAGCATTCGGCCCCACCAACCTGGGCCTCGATGAGGAGACCGTGCAGCACCGAGTTGAGGAAGCACTTCATATTGTTGGCATAGAACACCTTGCAAACCGTGTCCCCCATCACCTGAGCGGTGGTGAAAAGAAAAGGGTCGCAATTGCAGGTGTGGTGGCAATGGAACCACAGGTACTGGTCCTCGATGAGCCTACTGCAGGACTTGACCCCCAGGGAGTGCGTGATTTTAACAATTTTTGTAACTCCCTTTCGGAAAAGTACGGCCTCACCGTGATTTTTTCAACACATGATGTGTCGTTGGTACCTGAAATCGCCGATTATGTGTATGTGATGAACAAGGGATCAGTTATGGCCTCAGGTACTGTCGAGGAGATCTTTGTCCAGATGGAGATGCTCCAGTCAGTCCGGCTCGATGTGCCGGTATTACCAAAATTAATCCGTTCTCTCCAGGAACACGGCATTGATATAAACATGGGATATACCTTTGAAGAAGTGGAAAAGGTATTTCTCGAGGCATTCGGGAAGAAGGCATGATCGAAGAACTTTTTGATATTGAGCGGTACGCATACCGGGATAGTACCATCCACCGGCTTGATGCACGGGTCAAGATAATCGTGGTGTTTGCCACAATTATCGCGATGGTCTCGATACCCTATTCTCCGGTTGTACTCACGGTCGGTGCAATTTTTTTTATTTTTTTTGCCCTGCTCTGGGCGCTAACCCGGTTATCACCCATGGTATACCTCAAAAGGGCGATGTTAATCATTCCCCTCTGGGGGATCGTGATCCTGTTCCAGATTTTTCTGAAAAATCCTTATTATACGGTATACACCCCGGTGGTTGTACTGCCGTTCGGGATCACTATCTACGCAGAATCTATCCAGTTTGCATGGATCCTCTTTGTAAAATTCGTCATTACTATCTCATTCATTATCCTCCTCTCATCGACGACCAAGGTGCAGGACATGCTCGACGGGGGGCGAAGGCTCGGGCTTCCAACTGAATTTGCCCTTGCCCTTGGCATGATGATCCGCTACCTGTTTGTCTTTGGCTACATGTACAGAAAGATTGTCCAGACGCTTGAGAGTAAGGCGTTCGATCCATTTGACCGGAACCTGCCTTATCGCTACCGGATGCGCCAGATAGGGTATACAATCGGGACCATGTTCGTCAGGTCATACGAGCAGGGGGAACGTGTCTATACGAGCATGCTCTGCCGGGGATATGGCAGGCACAGTCACCTGTTTTTGAAGAAAAAAGGTTTTAAACCCTCTGAATGGACATTCCTCGTAATTTCACTTGGATTCATTATTATTATCCCGGTCATGGCCTGGCTGAAGCAGGTATCCTGGTTCTGAATGGGAGCGGGAGTTTTTAATCCCATCCTGTATATCCTATATCATGGAAAGCAGATTCGGTCGCGGTTTTATCGTCAACCTGTCATTGATAAACAGGCATTTTGCGTTGCCCCCTGAACAGGCATGGCCCGGGGTGGCAGACCACCTTGATGAGATGGCCCTCCCGGTGTCGTTCAAGGGGACTGAAGTGGAACAGCTGGTCGAGAGTCTCAGGAAGCATATCATATGGCATGTCCCGGGCACCTTGGACAAGGAAGATGCAAAAGAAGTCAACCGTATACTGAACCGCCTTGCCGTGGAGATTGACAGGAATCTCGGGATAAAAGATGCGGAACTAGGCGAGTTTCACTGATCCGGGTCACGAGGACTCATCAGGATTAAGTGTTGAAACAACCATTTACTATATGTGATTGACGATCTGTTTACTGAAGAGTTTTTTTTGTGGGGGTAAGGGATGACTGACCCGTATGATGCATCTCACATAACTGTTCTTGAAGGACTCGCCCCGGTACGTGAGCGGCCTGCGATGTATATTGGAAGTACTGACACCCGTGGCCTGCACCACATTGTGTACGAAGTCGTTGACAACTCCATTGATGAAGCACTTGCCGGTTACTGCGACCATATCTGGGTAACCATAAATGGGGACGGTTCATGCACGGTCGTGGATAACGGGAGAGGTATCCCGGTAGACCTGATGAAAAAGAACGGTAAGAGTGCCCTTGAAATCGTTCTTACCGTGCTTCATGCCGGTGGGAAATTTGACAAGGAGACCTACCAGGTTTCCGGAGGTCTCCATGGCGTGGGTGTATCGGTTGTGAATGCGCTTTCATCAGCCCTGAAAGCAACCGTATACCGGGACGGGAACATCTACGAGATGAGTTTCGTCAGGGGAAAACCATCAGCCCCGCTGGTCCACCGCGAGGAGACGCTTGAGGAATTCAAGGCCCGTTACGTTAAATGGCACGGATCTCCTGCACAACCTGCCGGTGCTGACAGGGCCGAGTTCCTTGCCAGGTATGGTAAACAATTATCAGGAACTGATATCACCTTCATGCCGGATGGTACAATCTTCGAAACGACCCAGTTCGATTACGATGTCCTCGTCCACCGCCTCCGTGAACTCGCATTCCTGAATAGTGGCATTACCATTGCGATCAAGGACGACCGGTCTGGTGATAGCGAATTCTTTTCGTACGCTGGCGGGCTGAAAGAATTTGTCTCCTACTTAAATACCGGCTCTGTGCCAACACATCCTGATGTTATCGTTCTCGGCAAAAAAGACCCCGAAGATAAAATCGAGGTTGATGTCGCACTTCAGTATGTCAATACCTATAGTGAACAGGTCTTCTCATTCGTCAACAGTGTCAATACACGGGAGGGAGGCACCCACCTTGAAGGGTTCAGGAGTGCCATTACCCGTGCCATCAATTCGTCGTCAAAGAAAAATAACCTGGTCAAAGAAGCATCGCTTGCAATCAGGGGTGAAGATGTCCGTGAAGGGCTTACTGCGGTCATCAGTGTCAAGATGGCCAACCCGCAGTTCGAAGGCCAGACCAAGATGCGCCTTGGGAACAGCAATGTAAAAGGACTCGTGGACTCACTCGTCTACCAGACGCTTACCGAATATTTTGAAGAGAACCCGAAGGTCCTGGCCGCAATCGTCGAGAAGGCAGTTGTCGCAGCAAGAGCGAGGGAAGCTGCACGAAATGCCCGAGAACTTGCGAGAAGAAAGAGCACCCTCGAAAGTTCCGGCCTGCCAGGAAAACTGGCCGACTGTTCGGAACGTGACCCGTCCAAGAGTGAGATCTATATCGTGGAAGGGGACTCGGCAGGAGGCTCAGCAAAACAGGGTAGAGACCGCCGCTTCCAGGCAATCCTGCCTCTGCGTGGAAAAATCCTGAATGTAGAGAAGGCGACCCAGCACAAGATATTAAAAAATATTGAGATACAGGCCCTCGTATCTGCAATCGGGACTGGTGTTGGCGAAAATTTTGATTCTGAAAAGGCACGGTACCACCATATCATCCTGATGACAGATGCTGACATAGATGGCGCCCATATCAGGACGCTCCTTCTTACGTTCCTCTTCCGTTACATGACAAAACTCATCGAAGATGGTTACGTGTATATCGCCCAGCCACCTCTCTACCGGATTGCGAAGGGGAAACAGGAAAGATATGCATTTAAGGAAGATGAAATGAGGCAGTTCGTGGCTGAATTCGGTGAAAAAGGGACCACGATCCAGCGGTACAAGGGTCTTGGTGAGATGAATGCCTCCCAGCTCTGGGGGACGACCATGGACCCGGACCAGCGGATCTTAAAACAAGTCAGGATCGAGGACGCGAGTTTTGCCAACGAAATCTTTGAGAAACTGATGGGAGAAGATGTGAATGCCCGGCGTGACTTTATCAAGAGGCATTCAAGGGAGGTGACGAACCTTGACATCTGAGCAAAAAAGGCTCGAAGGGATTGAGCCCCGTGTTATTCCGATTAACATCGAGCAGGAGATGAAAATCTCCTATATCAATTACGCGATGAGTGTTATCATCGGCAGGGCAATCCCTGATGTGCGGGATGGGTTAAAACCGGTCCACCGGCGTTCACTCTATGCCATGTGGGAGATGGGGAATACCCACGATAAGCCGTTCAAGAAGAGTGCCCGTATCGTCGGAGAAGTCATGGGTAAATATCACCCGCATGGTGACTCATCCATTTATGACACGGTTGTCAAGATGGCCCAGCCCTTCTCGTACCGTTACATGCTTGTCGAGGGGCAGGGGAATTTCGGGTCGATCGATGGCGATGCACCGGCAGCGATGCGTTACACCGAGGTGAGGCTCAACCCCATCTCTGAAGAGCTCCTGCAGGATCTCGACAAGGAGACCGTTATTTTTACCCCGAATTTTGACGAATCACTCCAGGAACCAACGGTCCTCCCGGCAAAGATCCCAAACCTCCTGATTAACGGGTCGAGCGGTATCGCTGTTGGGATGGCGACCAACATGCCTCCCCACAATGCAAAGGAGGTATGCGATGCGGTCAGCCGTTACCTTGATAACGCACAGATCACGGTGGATGAGCTGATGCAGGTGATACCCGGCCCCGACTTCCCGACAGGCGGGGTAATCATGGGTAATGAAGGCATCCGGAATGCCTATAACACGGGGTATGGCCGGGTGGTCATCCGTGGTGTTGCCGAGATCGAGGAACGCGGCAGCAAAGGTGACCGGATCCTTATTACCGAGATACCCTACCAGGTAAACAAGGCACGCCTGATTGAACATATCGCGACCCTTGTCAAGGAGAAACGGATTGAAGGTATATCCGATATCAGGGATGAGTCGGACAAGGACGGCATGAGGGTGGTTATCGAGCTCAGGCGGGATACCAATTCGGCTGTAATCCTAAATACCCTTTACAAGCACACAGCACTTGAGAGCACATTCGGGATCATCAACCTTGCGATTGTTGATAAGCAGCCACGCTACCTCTCGCTGCCTGGGCTGATAGAGGAGTTCGTCCAGCACCGGATTGTCGTAATCCGGAAGCGGAGCGAGTTCGACCTTCGGAAAGCCCAGGACCGTGTGCATATCCTCGTCGGCCTGCTCCTGGCACTCGATAACATCGATGCGGTAATTGCATCGATCCGTGCTTCCCAGACCGTTGAAGCAGCACGAGATACACTTATATCGAAATTCGGTCTTGATGAACTCCAGGCAAATGCCATCCTCCAGATGCAGCTCCGTCGTCTCGCGGCGCTTGAGCACCAGAAGATTATCGGGGAACGCAACGACCTGGAAGTTGAAATCTCCCGCCTGAAAGATATTCTTTCTTCTGAAACGACTATACGGGTAGAGATTAAGAAGGAAGTCGTTGAGTTCGGCCAGAAATTCGGAGATGCACGGAGGACCCAGATCAGCAAGGACCTTACCAATATCGAGAAAGAGGACCTGATCGAGGACAAGCCGGCACTCGTCTCGCTCACTTCGTTAAACTACATCAAGCGTATGGACCTCGACACCTACCGGCAGCAGCGGCGTGGTGGCAGGGGCATCATCGGGATGTCCACGAAAGACGAGGATTATGTGGAGAACGTGTTCGTGGCGAACACCCATGATTACCTCCTTTGTTTCACGAACACGGGACGTGTTTACTGGCTGAAAATATACGATATCCCGGAGAGTACCCGGACGGCACGCGGGAAGGCGATTGTAAACCTCCTGAACCTGAACAACGAGCGTGTAACAGCGGTTATACCCGTCAGGGAATTCAGTCCTGAACGGTTCCTCTTCTTCGCAACACAACGTGGCCAGGTACTGAAAGTGTCCCTTGAGGAACTTTCAAGGCCCCGGTCAACCGGCATCAACGTGATCAACCTCCGCGAAGGGGATGAACTGGTCGATGTGAAGATCACCGACGGGACCAGGGAACTGATCCTCACGACTGCAAAAGGGCAGAGCCTTCGGTTCCACGAGGACGCGGTGCTGCCGCGTCACCGTAACGCAATGGGGGTCATCGGTATCAGGATGAGGGGCACTGATCTCCTAAAGGCAATTACTGTCCTTGACAAGGATATGCTCCTCACCATCACCGAGAACGGGCGTGGAAAACGGACTGACTTCGACGAGTTCAGGGGACACGGCCGCGGTACGATGGGTGTCCGGAACATCCTGACTGACCGTGAAGGTGGTGCCGTTGTCACCACAAAGGCCGTCTCTGATAATGATGAGATTATTGTGATGAGTGCATCAGGGATTGTCATGAGGACAAGAGTCTCCGGGATATCTATCCAGAAACGGAGTACCCGAGGTGTAAGGATTATGAAGATGGACGCCGGAGACAGGGTTGTCGGCGTAGCCGTCCTCGTACCTGAACTTGAAGAGTAACCATTATCTTTTTTTTGGGAATTATCTCACCTGTGGACCAACTGATTTCCTGTCCTGAAGGGATATATCCCATGATAGTCCTGATTACAGGTAAATAAAGGCCGTAAATAGCAGGTTTACCTGAAAAACAGGCTTATTGAGACCCTGATTGTTTAAAAAGAAAAGACAGAAAGGGGATCTCCCCCTTCCTACCCCAAATAGGATAAACTTTCGGGCAGGTTCAATTATAGAATATTAAAAAATTTCGGCTCTATAGAAATCCTACATATTTAAAAAAAAGAGGAGATACGTAGACAGGAGGGGGTTTCACCCCCTCCCTGCCCCACCCTAGATAAGATATTCATTGGCAGGGTTCAATTTGGACATTTAAGGAAACTTATGAGATTTGGAGATCATTCCTTATCCCAACTGGAGTTGTCTAAGCGGCGGGGTGGAGCCCCGGGAGCGTGACGAATATTGGAATAACCGAATACGCAAGATAGATTTGAGAGGATTTCTACAGGAAAATAAGGAACACCTTAAAAAGAAAACGGGTGATGGGCCAGGGGACGGGAGCCCATAACGGAACCGGATACGGGGCCTAGGTTCTTTCCCGCGGGTCAGACCAATGCCTGCATGGTGACCTGCGGGCTGCCCCCGGGGATGGATTAGTTTTCAGATCTTGAACTTGGACATCTCTCTTGATACGCTATCAACGATCTGGTTCACACTGCCCACAACTTTGGTGATCTGGTCAATTGATGCCGAGGCTTCTTCTGCAGCGGCGGCCGCATCCATTGCACCTTTTGCAGTCCCATGTACCATCTGCCCCACTTCGTTGACACTTGCAGTCACTTCTTCCACGGTCGCTGCCTGTTCTTCACTCAGGCTTGCGACTTCTACCACATTCTTGCTGATATCCTCTATAGCACGGACAATATCGTTAAACGAGCGTAACGTCTGGCTGAGTGCCTCACTTCCGGTTTTCACC
>CAIKOD010000047.1 GCA_903828975.1 uncultured Methanomicrobiales archaeon
GAATCGTTGAGATATGTCTCTTAACAAAAGATATTCCTCCTCTTTCAGCATCCCATCTACCCCTGTGTGTTACACCTGAGTTATGGGGACTGGGGAAAATTATCCCGGTGAAAGTGGGGAAATTTATTCCGGTGATGACACGCTTAACTCTCTTTTGTTTTTTTTTACTGTACTCCAAAGTTCATCTACCTCAAATGGAGTCAATTCAACATCCTTCAAGAGAAACTGAGTCAATACTTCAGCATGAATTGCAAAATCCTCAAGTAATCGACAGATCGTATCGCGATGATGACCTGTTGCACGTTCGATGGCTCTTATTCCTAGCTTTTCAACAAGTAGTTTGCAAATGAGGATGATTTCGTCTAATGGAAGATGTTTATGATAGAGTGGGGTATTTGCAGTCTCCACGAACCATGAGTTGCAATGTTTACAGAAGTATTGTTGATGTCCGGCCCGGTTCTTCCCTCTTTTTACAATATCCTTGCCGTCCTCTTTGAGGTAATAGCTACATTTGGATATTTGACAGGTGATGTCAATTTTACTCCGCGGTCTTGCCATGATATTTTATTGTCTGAAAGAGAATATATAATTATGCTGTCTTATATAGGACAGCGCCGTATATTCTGCTGCAACAACGGAGATTTCATCCTGTCTATTTTTTTTGTGGTCCGGGGGCACCTGAGCTGAGCCGTTTATAAATCCCCCAGCATACTTTTGACTGGTCCGGGCGACCTATTTTCTTTAAGACAATCGATTTATTAAACCAGGCTTCTGTGTAGAACTGGTCAATGGCTAGAGCCTTTTCATAGCAATCTAATGCGTCCAGAAATTTATCCTGTCGGAATAATTCGTTTCCGCGTTCTTTTAGTTGAACGGGATCAGAGTTATCAAGAACGGCAGAATCAGCAGACGATGTGTCCACAACATTCCCTGGCCCTGGATCTGCTGTTTTGTTATCTGTTATGGTACTGTCCACGGAAAGAACGGCCTCATAAGAAAGATTATCCTCCATGTCTGCATCGCTAACGTCCTGGTCGCCCCCTGCAATTACTAATCTGAGGCGGGCGAGGTCTAACCCGCATTTCGTACAGCAGGTAGTCGTATCATCGTTTTTCTCTCCACAACCCGGGCAAAACATGGCAATCGTTAACGAGGATTATATCCCGGTGTGTAATATACCTTTTCAATCGGGTGGCCGGCGAATGAAGGATAATGCTGTGCGAGGCACACTGTTGTTGCAAAATTTTTAAAAATGAAACGTCATTTCTGTCTGGCCTCTGGCGGATCAGATCCATCAATGGATTCCCCGGACAGGAAATTGGACAGTTCTTCCAGGGTGCTCCTCCGGTGCAGGAATGATCAGCTCGTCACCCGGTTCTATTGTTATTTCTGCAGGAGGTAGGGCAGTTGTAGTTGCGTTGCGCCTGAAAGCAGGTAACGTCACTCCGAAGCGGGTGTTCATATCAGGTCTCTTCAATGGTTTTTCCGATTATTCCGGAGATCAGGCCTACCCGGTGGGTGTGGACTCGGGTCTCTTCATAAGCGTAATTTTTGGTCTGATAATGATTGCCCCGGTTCAACCAGGGATGTTTTATTACCTGTAGTCCTGACAAAAAAGAGTGCCCGACGGGATATTTACACCAAACCCGTTCTGTATTTCAGCCAAAATATATAGTAACTCTGTTAACATTACCTGAATGGTATGGACCTCTTCAGAAGAGCATGATACCTGAAGGCTTCAGCGACCTCCATTATCCACTTTCATGAAAGGGGTGATTTTGATAAGATTATTGTCCTTCGGTTTCCCCACCATACCCTTCCTTCAGAATCTCCTGGTCAACCTCCTTGAGCAACCGCTGGATATCGATCCAGATGATCAGCTCGTTGATATCCGTGTCTTTTTCCGGATCTTCTTCCTGGGGATACCGATGATGTTATTCTGCTCCCTGTTTACGGAAAGGCACTGAAGTGTCCACTTCCTTCCGTGAAAAGGTGGAGGCCGAGAGGACATCATCGGCTATGATCCCGATTTTCGACTTGGTGATACGGTCGTAGAGGACAATGATCCGGGACGTTGGCTGGTCTGTTTTCTTTTCACCATTGAATATGCATTAAGTTTTTTAAGTCGATGATTGTGATAATTTCGGCCCTCAAATCAATAATACCCCGATATGCGGGGGTATCTGGGTGGAAACAAGGTCGTTTATGGAATCCATAAAAAGGATAAAGATAAGTTAAATGCCAATTATTGACGGAATTATGATAAATTCGCTGTAAATGGCCTTATTCAGCACCAAAACCAAACGGGGGCAAATACTGGCGATTTAAACGAACAGGAGCGGAGGATGTCCGGAAGGGTGGGGTGGGAATACCTGTTTGGGGAAGTTTTCCGTTAAATCGGGCGTAAAATTAAGGGTTATCCGGGGTATCGTCATAGTAGCCGGACCCGTAAAAAATGTGGTAGTCTCTGGCCTCATTGTGACCCGGGAAAAAAAGGATGACGGGAGAGATTATTCCTGGGCTTCGGTCTCCTCACCATACCCTTCTTTCAAAATCTCCTGGTCAACCTCCTTGAGCAACCGCTGGATATCGATCCAGATGATCAGCTCGTTGACATCCTTGTCCTTTATCCGGATTTTCTTCCTGATGATACCGATAATGTTATTCTGCTCCCGGTTTACTGAGGCAGCCGAAGTGTCCACTTCCTTCCGTGAAAAGGTGGAGACCGAGAGGACATCATCGACCATGATCCCGATTTTCGACTTGGTGATCCGGTCGTCGAGGACGATGATCCGGGATGTGGCCTCGTCTGTTTTCTTTTCACCATGGATATGCATTAAGTTTTTTAAATCGATGATGGTGGTAATTTCGCCCCTCAAATCAATAATACCCCGGATATGCGGGGGGGTATCGGGGAGATGGGTGATCCGTGTATACTCCACCACTTCCCGTACTTCAAAGAGGTCGATGGCAAAATGTTCGTCCCCGAGAAGAAATTCCACTACCTGGATATTGTCACTCAGTTTCTGAACACCATCACCACTTGTCGCATGGGGAATATGTTGGTCCCCGGCTGTCGGGCCCGCCGGGATATCAACGTGGGTGGGGTGAAATCCTATACTCCCGCTGGGGGGGACATGGATAACCTGCTCATCAGTCATGTGACGTCCCTCCTCATACCTTGAACTTGGCCATCTCTTTCGAGACATTGTTCACAATCGTGTTCACACCGCCCATGACCTTGGTGATCTGGTCAATGGACGCCGAAGCTTCTTCTGATGCAGCAGCAGCATCCATCGCATCTTTTGCGGTTGCCTGCACCATCCCATGCACTTCGTTGACACTTGCGGTGACTTCTTCCACGGTTGCAGCCTGTTCTTCGCTCACACTGGCCACTTCCACCACGTTCCTGCTGATATCCTCAATGGCCTTTGCGATATCCTTGAATGAACGGAGAGTCTGGCTGAGTGCTTCGCTTCCGGCTTTCACTTCACGGTTAGAGGACGCAACTGCTTCACCGGCAGCCATGGATTTCTTCTGGAGTGTCCCGATCATATCCGCGATGTTCTCAGCAGATGCACGGGACTCCTGGGCAAGCGATTTCACTTCGGTGGCAACGACCGCAAAGCCCCTGCCTGCTTCACCAGCACGGGCAGCTTCGATTGCCGCATTGAGGGCGAGCAGGTTCGTCTGGTTCGCAAGGTCAGAAATCAACCCGACGATCTTTCCGATCTTGTCCATCTCTGCCTTGATATCGACAATAATCTTATCGACTTCGTTGGAAGAGGTGGTGATGCTCTGCATGCCCCGCTCTGCCTGCTCTGCGAGCCCGGTACCTTTCGTGCTCAGCGTATTTGCGTCCTCGGTCAGTTGTGAGACCTTTTCAGCTTTCTGGGCAACATCGGTCACCGTCTGGTTGAGGTCTTCCATTGCCCGTAATACCTGGGCAATCCCTTCATTTCCACGTTCTGCGTTGGTACTGACACCGGTCGCATTCTTTGCGATCTGTTCTGCACCTGACGATACTTCTTCGATACTGGCATTTGCCTCCTCAGCACTCGATGCAAGTTCCACGATCTGCTGGTTGACCATGGTCACTGCCTTTGAGACCTCGGTGCCAATGCTGTTTAAGGCTTCTTTGAACTTGATGAAGTCACCTTCCACGTGAAGGTTTTCATCAACGCGGGCGGTAAAGTTGCATTTTGAAAACTCGACTGACATGCGCAACGCTTCGTTGACAGGGTTGATCACCGAGTCGAGGGTAGCATTCACGCCTTCAACAATCTTCCGGTAATCACCCTGGTGTTTTGTCGCGTCGGCACGTGTTTTTAGTTTCCCTTCGACTGCTGCCTTTGCGAGCATGTTTGCATCAGCAACGAGCGCGTTGATGGCATCGATACATGCGTTTAAGGTCTTCTTGATCTCGTTGAAGTCCCCGTTGTAGTTATCGGTGATCTTCGGTGGGATCTCCCCCTTGCTGATACGGTCCACGTACTCAGCGGCAACGTTCAGGGGACCGATAACGGCGTCGAGCGTTCCATTCACGCCTTCGACGATCTTTTTGTAATCGCCCTGGTGTTTTGTTGCATCAGCCCTGGTGTCGAGTTTCCCTTCGACTGCGGCTTTTCCAAGCATGTTGGCGTCAGCAACGAGACCATTGATGGCGTCGATACATGCGTTTAAGGTCTTCTTGATCTCGTTGAAGTCCCCGTTGTAGTTATCGGTGATCTTCGGCGGGATCTCCCCCTTGCTGATACGGTCAACGTACTCAGCGGCAACGTTCAGGGGACCGATAACTGCGTCGAGCGTCCCATTCACGCCTTCGACAATTACCCTGTAATCTCCCAGGTGTTTCGTTGCATCCGCCCTGGTATCGAGTTTCCCTTCGACCGCTGCCTTTCCAAGCATGTTGGCATCCGCAACGAGACCGTTGATGGCATCGATACAATTGTTTAAGTTGTTCTTGATCTCGTTGAAGTCCCCGTTGTAGTTATCGGTGATCTTCGCTGGGATCTCCCCCTTGCTGATACGGTCAACGTACTCAGCGGCAACATTCAGGGGGCCGATGACGGCGTCGAGCGTCCCATTCACGCCGTCGACAATTACTCTGTAATCTCCCAGGTGTTTCGTTGCATCAGCCCTAGTGTCGAGTTTCCCTTCAACTGCTGCCTTTCCAAGCTTGTTGGCATCCGCAACGAGACCGTTGATGGCGTCGATGCATGCGTTTAAGTTGTTCTTGATCTCGTTGAAGTCGCCGTTGTACTTGTCGGTGATCTTCGCCGGGATCTCTCCCTTGCTGATACGGTCAACATATTCAGCAGCGACATTGAGTGGACCGATGACGGCATCGAGGCAATCGTCAACCCCCTGCACGATCTTCCGGTAATCACCCAGGTGTTTCGTTGCATCAGCCCTGGTGTCGAGTTTCCCTTCGACTGCGGCTTTTCCAAGCATGTTGGCATCAGCGACGAGACCGTTGATGGCATCGATACAATTGTTTAAGTTGTTCTTGATCTCGTTGAAGTCCCCGTTGTACTTGTCGGTGATCTTTGCCGGGATCTCGCCTTTGCTGATGCGGTCAACATATTCAGCAGCGACATTGAGTGGACCGATGACGGCGTCGAGCGTCCCATTCACGCCTTCGACAATCTTCCTGTAATCACCCAAGTGTTTCGTTGCATCAGCCCTGGTGTCGAGTTTCCCTTCGACTGCTGCCTTTCCAAGCTTGTTGGCATCAGCAACGAGACCGTTGATCGCATCGATGCAGGCGTTTAAGTTGTTCTTGATCTCGTTGAAGTCGCCGTTGTACTTATCGGTGATCTTCGCCGGGATTTCCCCCTTGCTGATCCGGTCGACGTACTCGGCTGCGACATTAAGCGGGCCGATAACGGAGTCCAGACAGTTATTCACACCGATAACGATCTTCTGGTAATCGCCCTGGTGTTTTGTCGCATCAGCCCTGGTATCGAGTTTCCCTTCGACGGCGGCCTTTTCAAGCATGTTGGCATCAACGACAAGAGCATTGATGTTATCGATACAATTGTTTAAGTTGTTCTTGATAACGTTGAAGTCGCCGTTGTACGGGTCAGTGATCTTTGCCGGGATTGCACCCCTGCTGATCTTGTCCACGTAATCAGCCGCCACATTGAGAGGTCCGATAACGGAGTCCAGACAGTTATTCACACCGACAACGATCTTCTTGTAGTCTCCCTGGTGTTTGGCGGCGTCTGCCCGGGTCGCGAGCTTGCCTTCAACCGCCGCTTTTTCGAGCATGACCGCGTCAGCGACAAGTGCGTTGATGTTATCGATACAGTTGTTAAGATTGCTCTTGATGACGTTGAAGTCCCCGTTATAGGGATCAGTGATCCTGGCCGGGATTGCACCCCTGCTGATCTTGTCCACGTAGTCAGCCGCCACATTGAGAGGTCCGATAACGGAGTCAAGGCAGTTATTCACACCGATAACAATCTTCTGGTAATCGCCCTGGTGTTTCGTTGCATCTGCCCGGGTCGCAAGTTTTCCTTCAACAGCAGCCTTTTCAAGTATTTTGGCATCAACGACAAGTGCGTTGATGTTGTCGATACAATTGTTTAAGTTGTTTTTGATCTCATTGAAGTCGCCGTTGTACTTGTCAGAGATCTTTGCCGGGATCTCCCCCTTGCTGATGCGGTCAACGTACTCGGCAGCAACATTGAGAGGCCCGATAACGGCGTCGAGGGTAGCATTCACACCTTCAACAATTACCCTGTAGTCTCCCTGGTGTTTCGAAGCGTCCGCCCGTGTATCAAGTTTCCCTTCTACTGCGGCTTTCCCGAGCATTTTTGCATCAGCAACGAGCCCGTTGATGGCGTCGATGCAATTGTTTAAGTTGTTTTTGATCTCGTTGAAGTCGCCATTGTACTTGTCGGAGATCTTTGCCGGGATCTCCCCCTTGCTGATGCGGTCGACGTACTCTGCTGCAACGTTAAGAGGTCCGATAACTGAGTCAAGGCAGTTATTCACACCGACAACGATCTTCTTGTAATCACCCTGGTGTTTCGTTGCATCGGCCCGTGTATCGAGTTTCCCTTCAACAGCCGCTTTTTCTAGCCTGGTAGCGTCAGTAACAAGTGCGTTGATATTATCGATACAATTGTTTAAGTTGTTCTTGATCTCGTTGAAGTCGCCGTTGTACTTGTCAGTGATCTTGGGCGGGATATCTCCCTTGCTGATGCGGTCGACGTACTCTGCTGCAACGTTGAGTGGTCCGATGACAGCGTCGAGTGTCGAGTTGACACCTTCAACAATTACCCTGTAGTCTCCCTGGTGTTTCGAAGCGTCCGCCCGTGTGTCGAGTTTTCCTTCAACAGCCGCTTTTGAGAGCATACTTGCATCGGCAGTCAACCCCCTGAGAGCACCCAGGCACTGCACGAATCCGGGGACAACCCGATCGTTCTCTGAACGCCGGCCTATCTTTTTGTACTCTTCATATTCGCTGATATCCCCCTCACTGATTTTTACAATGGAGCCCGCGATATGATTGACCCGGTCCCGAACCAGGTTCACGCCGACAGCGGCTTCACCTGCAAGACCTGCATAATGCCCCTCAATTTTCAGGGTGTGGTCATTCATACTCATCCTGGTCAGGACCGGGACGGCCTCTTCGAGGAAATTGTTCATATTGGTGAACCTGGTCCTCATATCCTCTTGTGCATCTGTATCACCACTGAATGCTTTTTCAAACAGCGTGTCGGTATCCATAGAATTCACTTCAGTCTCTTCTTTCATCGCTCGTGCACCTTCTTTTGTAAGCCTGGATTTCTTCCTGGGAGTTCCGGACTTTGCTCCCACATTCCCATGAGTTTCGTCTGAATCTACCATTGACTTCATCACCTTGTATCAGCGTGGACTCCTTTTCATGCGGGAGATCAGGAATCCTGCGCGCCCTTCTGATGACAGCCTTTTCCAGAGAGCTGCATCGTTCAATAAAATTCGTGAAAATCACTGAGCCGGTACTGATAACCAGCTACTGCTTCACGCTGATTCTAATCTTATTATTCGTATATATAATAAACACTGGTTGATGTCTGACAATTGTGCCAAGCATATAAAAATTATTATAAGTTAACCCATCTCATTTTTTTTTTTCATGGGCGTGAAAATTATCTCACAAACTCTTTTTCAGGAAGGTATTATATATATAATCGACGGACGATATCCGACAAATCAGCGTCCGTCAGAATTATGCGGGTGTCAATTTTTAAGGAGGAAATCCGGCACTATTACGGTCACGGGGTGATCGTGCTCTCCCTGACACGGAGGAGTGATTCGGCAAGGGCCTGGTTGCACCCCTCGGTCTTTGGCGAACCATGGCCGAAATAAATAGTCCTGACATTTTTACGACAGATCCGTTCAAGCGCCTGCAGAAAGGCCATGGAATACGTATCTCCTGCAAACCGGATAATGACCGGCGTATCACCGGCAAAAAGGGCCCCGTCCTCTTTGCAAAACAGGCAGATCGAGTCACTTGAATGCCCCGGGATGTGGATTACCTCGAACATCCGGTCTCCGGCAATGAATTCGTCCTCGTCCCGAAGAATATTATCGACACCGGCCAGGTTGGGTGAAAAGGCACATACCCGCGGATGGTACCGTTCGACAATCGCTGTGAGCATACTGGTATGGTCGTAATGGTTATGCGTGATAATGACCTGTTCCACTGCGCGCTTCCCTACACCGGTTGATTCATTGGGGAGGAGAACAAGGATTTTTGGGTCTCTTCCCACATCAATCAGCGTATTCACGTCCGAAATGGTGTTATTTGTTCCCGTCACCAGGTACACATTTGAAGTATACACGTCGCTATTCGGGGTCAGGTTCTTAATTTTTATTGGCCCACCTTCTTCTTTTTGAAAACCTGGGCATCAGTAAACACCTGCTCAAACATCCCCTCCAGTTCAGGCGGCATCTTCTGCGTATGTTCATGGAGGAGGACGCCATCATCCGAAAGAGCGTGGTAAAACATGGTGAGGACACGTACCCGTTCCTCATCAGTGAAATGGAGCAGGACATTTTTACAGACAATAAGCTTGACCCCGGTGGCAATCGGGTCATAGGTAAGGAGGTCATGACGATGAAATTCCACCGCTGCCCGCATTTCGCTTGATATTATTGAATATTCCGGGGCATCGGGGTCCGGGATGAAGTACCGCTCGTACATATCCGGTGGGAGCCGCTGGAGATCACTTGTGGAGTAACGCCCGGCAACAATTGTCTTTCCAAAATTATTTGATATATCAATATCCGTTGCTAATATCCTGATATTCCGAAACTGGTGGTGGCCAAGCCGTTCGCGCAGTAGGATCGCGATCGTGTAGGGTTCCGGCCCCATTGCAGACCCGGCACTCCAGATCTGGACGTGTGAAGAACTGATAATTGATGGTAGCAGGTAATCAACTGCCCGCTCAAGCGGCTGGCGGTCTCTGAAAAAATATGTAAATGCCATTAGCCAGGTCCTTTGCTATACTATCTGCCCGGACCGGATTTAAAACCCGATATCGTGATACCGTATCCGGCAGTTGAAAGTGTTATGGGATCGGATATTGGATTATCCCGGATGAGTATAATCCTGCTTAAAACGGAGAGAACTGCCCGGAACTGCCATGAATTTGGCATCCGCGCAATAAGGTTGGAACCGCATCGTTTCGCACCATATGCCGGGTTCACTGCCCTGTTCTCCGGCAGATCTCCTGCTTCAGGAGAGGATGTATGATTATGGGGTTCTTTTTAGAAAAGTCGTAATCCCCGCGGGAAAATAGAAAGTGGATACTACTGAGGCCCGGGAGTAATTACAGGCTCCAGCGAGATATTTTCTTTAGACAGGAAATACCCGAGGATTGTCCGGATAACGACCACCGCCCCGAGGGTAAACAGGTCACTCATGGAGGGGTTGAGGACCGTGGTGAGGACATCGCCAGCGATAAAAAAATCGAGGCCAAACACAATTTTCCCTGTTAAATCCGCCCTTATTTCGTTGTATGTTATCTTTTTCTTCCTGGTCTCGAAAAGAATGATATTTACCGTTGCCCCGATCCCGCCAAAGATTATAATTGCCGCTCCGACAATGCCAAAAAAATTGGTAAATATCCGGATTATATCGGTGAACAACGGTATGTCCATACCAGAAAAAGCATGTCTGGAAATAATAATCTATGCTAACTGAGGTTGAGCCCGGAATAATATTCATCCGATAGCAATGGGTCCGGGGCAGGTCTGTTATGCAGATGCCCCCCCTTTGTTTTCCAATAAATTTTCGAAATTGGTTGTGAGGTCTGTAATCAGTACCCGTTGCATGGATAAAATAAACACTAATATACCCAGAAAATAATGGTTATCCTGACTACCTGTGCCACCACCCCAACCTGATAATGCAGGGCCAAAAGCCGGTTCTCCCGTTCAGCCCCGGGATATTGAGCCAATAAATGAAATAACCGGTGATCCCGGAGAGGCGGTACCGGGTATTTTGCCAGTCCGGGTACGGGGGATGTGCCTTTACGGGGTATCCCAGCTGGTCCCCAAGATTGATGCCCTGGCAGCAGAAATGAAAGGGGTAAAAGAGGCAGAGGACATTGAGTGCGTCCACCGCATGAGGGTGGCAAGCCGGCGTCTGCGGGCTGCAATGCCACTGTTTGAATCATGTTTTCCCGGAAAAAAATACGATGCCTGGCTGGATGAAATCCGGCAGATTACCCGGGTGCTTGGCGAGGCAAGGGATACCGATGTTCAGATCGCATTCCTTAAAAAATTCCGGAAGCGGACACTGGCACACCAGAAATCACAGGTGGGAGGGGTCGGGACCCCCGGAACACCACTGGTCATCGGTATTGACTACCTCCTTTCAGACCTGAAAAAGCAGCGCATATCGTTACAAACAGATGTTATTGTATCAGTTGAACGCCTTGAAAAACGGGAGGAACTCCCTGCCATGCGGGGGATGGCACAGTCCCTGATAGATCGGTCTTCTTCCGGGCGAAAGAAGCCGCCGCTAACTGGCATCCCCCCCGTGGCTGCGGACCATATTGGAAGACAACTTGCTGTTTTGCTCTCCTTTACACCCTGGGTACGTCACCCTGATGCCATAGCAGAGCACCATGCCATGAGGATCGCGACAAAAAAACTTCGTTACACGATGGAATTCTACGCGCAGCTGTACCGGCTTGGGCTAAAGAAACCACTCAGGCGAGTTGCACAATTACAGGAGATTCTTGGCAAACTCCACGATTGTGACGTATGGATAGACCGGGTGACACGCACCCTGTTAAAAGAACGCTCCCGGCTCCGTCCGGTCACCGAATCGAACCGCCCTTCATCAATAGAAATTACCGGCCAAAAATTATTCCTGGTGAACCGGGAAAAGGAACGCAATGCCCTCTACCGTAGGTTTGTACGGTACTGGGATATCCTTCATCGTTCCGGTACCTGGGATGAACTCCGGCGGGTGCTGGTTGCCGGTGTAAAAAACCAGTATCTCCCAAAAGATACAGATATCGACGCTTCGCGCCTGGCAGTCATGCAACTCGCCATGGTCTACCCGGAAGGGCTGGTTCATTCCCGCCGTGTAACGGAGATGGCGCTGGGACTCTTTGACGATCTCATGCCGCTTCACCAGATGAGTGAGCGTTCCCGTTTTCTCCTGGAATGTGCGGGGATGCTCCATGACATTGGCTGGAAATCAGGAAAAAAGGGGCATGGTGAGCGAAGTGGTGCACTCATCCTGGCTGATGAGTCCATCCCGTTCGGTGTTGCTGAACGCTCCATCATCAGTTTGGTTGCAGGCAGCCACCGGGGAAAGAAACGGCCACCGGAACATGACCTGTTTTCTGTCCTCGAGCCCGAAGATCAGCAGCGGACTGTCATACTTTCAGTGCTCCTCCGCATTGCGGATGGTCTTGATTTCCGGCACCAGGGTGCGGTGGAATCGGCGAAGTGTTCAATCAGTCCGGAGAGAGTGGAGTGTCTAATCACACCGCCTTACAATGTCACTCCAGAAAAGGAAAAAGCAGGGACCAAGGCTGACCTTTTCGAAAAGGTATTTGGACTCCCGTTTTTTATCGTATAAACAGGGCAAGAAAAATGTGCCTCCCCTCCGCAGGACCTTATAAAAAGGATTGGCTGAGCAGCGGGAGCTGGGCCGTCCCCACCGGTACACGTAGTTGAATCGTTACCTTCAGGGGTTGAAACTATTATAAACAGTCATAACAGTAAACGATTTTTTTGCCTGGATTACTATTGACAGGTATCCGGGAATAGCACGCAAATACCGGAAAATTGATGGTTATGCTTCGGGTACTACCCACGGCCCTGAATCAGGTGATCAACCGGGCTTCTGGAAAAAAGGAGCTACCTTGGGTTTTGTTAATAGCTGGAAAGGCTCAGCTCATAGGTTACCCGGAAAAGCTCAGCTCATGGGTACCCTCATTTGGTCATTTTAGGCTCAGCTCATAGGTTACCTTGAGCCCGTCCAATTAGGATTTCCACATAAAAAGCCATCGCTATTTTTCACGATTCGTTGAATAATTTGGTTTGAAAATCCGTAAATCGGCATATACGGAGACATTTCGGTACCTTTA
>CAIKOD010000048.1 GCA_903828975.1 uncultured Methanomicrobiales archaeon
CTCGACCTTTCCGGTTTCTGCGGTGAACTCCTTGTGTTTCACAACGATTGCCGGACAGAGTGCGCCACAAATACCGCACAGCGAGCATTTTTCCATATCAACTTTAAAGGTCGTCTTGGTTTTGATCGCTGCCTGCCTGTCCTTTGCTCCGGTAACCGGTCCCTTGTAGGTTCCTTCGTAGGCAGGGACGTTCCGGTCAATTGCATCTCGTGGGCAGACCTCTTCGCAGATCGTGCACTTGATGCATTTCTCGTCATCAATCTCCGCCTTCATATCATATTGCGGGAACCCTTCCTTCTCAAGGATCGGAAGTTTCTCCTGTCCATCAACCTTCAGTGTCAATGCATTGAACGGGCACATGACGACGCAGACGCCGCAATACGAGCACTTGACCTCGTCAACATCCACAGGAGCAGCGTAATTGATGGCGCCACGCCTTGATGCACCGACGAGCCCGAGCACGATTGCCTCTTCGGGGCAAGCCTCGACACATATACCACATCCTGTGCAGGTCTCTGCATTGAGAATAAGGTTGTTCACGCTCTGAAGGAGGCGCTGCTCCATTACAACGTTGAAACCCTCCCTCTTTTTAGAAAACTTTGGAAACAATGCCATGAATAAACCCTCACGTTGTTCCTTTATTGTACCTTTGCCTGTGCTCTGGACTCCCAGGGCCCTGCCAGCTTGATAACATCATGCGGGCATGCCTGGACACAAACGCCGCAACCGGCGCAGAGTTCACCCTTAAAGTCAAGTACAATGGATTTTCCATCCTTGACTTTGTAGATCTTATCCTTTGAGGAAGGATCTACCGTGTGAAGCTCCAAAGCGTCCACAGGGCACGCGACGACACAATTGTTACAGCCGGTACAATTTTCCATGTTTATGTGCACTGCAAATGCCATTTTTTTTCACGCACCAGCTATGATCGATTTCAAAAATCGACTATCAAAAAGTGGTCGAAGAAGATAGATAAATGTTCTGAAATTAGCCCATAAAAAAGGGGAATTTATTCGAGTTTTTTAATTTTTGTAGGTATACTCCTGAGTCAAGTTAATATAAAAAAATTTACTCAATTCGCTATTTTGCATGCGCTGCATAAAGCCGGATTAAATTAGAAAATTTATTCAACCACCATCATGGTACCTTTGTAGTACCGGAGGTTATCAGATGGAGATCAACGGAGTTACTATTGATAATACGTACGCAGAGGCATTCCCGACCTGGGTCTGCCGTGTCATCATTACTGCGGTCACGAAGGAATGGGCAAAGAAAGCAGCAACGGAAGCGACCGGATTTGCAACATCGTCTATCGGTTGCCCGTGTGAGGCAGGTATTGAGGGGTATGTCCCGGCAAGCGAGACCCCCGATGGAAGACCGGGTGTTGCCATCCTGATCTGTGCCAGCAAGAAAAAACTCAAAGAACAGGTTGTCGAACGCCTTGCAGAATGTGTTCTCACTGCACCTACGACAGCCGTCTTCAACGGGATCACCAATGCAGAGGAAAAGATCCCGGTCAAGCTTCACTTCTTTGGCGATGGCTACGAATACCAGAAAGAAGTTGGCGGGAGAAAGTGCTGGGTTATACCCATTATGGAAGGTGAATACGTTGGCGAAGAGGAGTTTGGCATTGTAAAAGGTGTCGCCGGCGGGAACTTCTTTGTCATGGGCGAGAACCAGATGGCAGCTCTTATGGGTGCACAGGCAGCGGTTGATGCCATTGATAAGGTGCCGGGTACCATCACCAGTTTCCCCGGGGGTATTGTGGCGAGCGGTTCAAAAGTTGGCAGCTTGAAGTACAAGTTCATGATAGCCTCTACCAATGAGAAGTACTGCCCGACACTCCGGGAAAAGGTTCCCGACACCAAGATCCCGGCAGGAATCAAGGCAGTCTACGAGATTGTTATTGATGGGATTGACGAGAAGTCCGTTGCAGCGGCAATGGGGGCCGGTGTCAAGGCAGCAGTCATGGTACCTGGCGTGAAGTTCATCTCTGCCGGTAACTTTGGCGGAACCCTTGGACCATTCAAGATTGACCTGCACAAAGTTCTCTGAAATTTCCCTTTTTTTTAAAAATTTTCGAAATCGTATCGATCGTTATTTATATTTTTATTGCCGATTCTTTTGTTAACGAAA
>CAIKOD010000049.1 GCA_903828975.1 uncultured Methanomicrobiales archaeon
CTCCTGCCCGATGACATAAAACCTCTTGTGAGGGGAATTATTATCAATAAATTCCGGGGAGATCCCACGATATTCAGTCAGGGGATCTCCTTAATCGAGCAGCGGGCAGGGATCCCCGTGTTCGGGGTCGTCCCGTACTTCGATATACCTCTCCCCAGTGAGGACTCTCTCTCCATCAATGACAAGGCATCCGGGCAGGCTGTGGTCAGGATCGCGGTTATCCGCCTTCCCCGGATCTCCAATTTCACGGATTTCGAGCTGCTCGAACAGCATGCGGCAGTTGACTATGTGGTGCCGGGGGCTCCTCTTGGAGGGTACGACTGCATTATCCTTCCGGGAACAAAGAATACGGTCGAGGATTTAGTGGATCTGCAAAAGAGCAGAATGGACCAGCAGATCCTTGATGCCCGTGCCCGTGGTGTTCCGGTCATCGGCATCTGTGGCGGGTACCAGATGCTTGGCATGACACTCATTGACGACGGGTTCGAATCGAAAAAAGGAACATATGCAGGTCTTGGCCTGCTCGATGGTGTGACACGGTTTATCTCCTATGACAAGACCACACGGCAGGTCACCCGCCGTGCAGGGAACATCCCCCCTATCCTTTCAAAGATGGGTGAAGTCACGGGGTACGAAATCCATATGGGAGAAACTGAACCGGGCAGCAACCGCGAGGCGTTTGCCGGAGACGGGAGGGTGAGTGCGGACGGGTTGGTCTTTGGCACGTATATGCACGGGTTGTTCCAGAACCTGTCTGCAGTAAATGCGCTCCTTTCGTATCTCTTTTTAAAGAAAGGTGAGCATTACCGACCGATAGTTGAGCGGAAAAAAGATCCCTATGATGAACTCGCCGGAATCTTTGAAACGCACGTCGATATGGACGCGATTGTCAGACTGACCGTGACCCGTGAAAATACTGTATAAATGTTCGTAAGGAGTCCAAGGATATCCGCACTCGGGTTACCCGATAATATTTGCGATACTATGGAAACCCTCGCCCTGACGGTCAGCACATCGCACCGATTCGACGTTTTTTAAATTGACCTCTTCGGTTATCCGGCATTGTGTGCAATAGGCAAGTGAGGGAGACGTAACAAACCTGCCGTTCACACAAAACTCCCGTGCATGGATGCAGAACCGGCAATGATCGACCGGCTCTTCTTTTTTTTCCAGGCACTGCACCTTTCCGTTCATCACCGGGATCAGCCGGTACTGGTTGTGTCCCATCGAATGCCATCCCCGTAATAATCAGGTATTAGTATTTAGTCGAAAACCTTGGGTTTTTTCCAATAGTGTTAACACAGCCCATTCCTAAATAGACCAATCTTTGCCTCTTTTGATGCTGCGATTGGTCATGAATGTTGTGTTCAACACTATACTTAAAACAATTCAGAACAAAAAACACTGGTATGAAGGTGTGTATCATGTGCGGGGGAGAGGGAACGCGGCTGCGGCCCCTTACCTTCGAACGGCCAAAACCCTGCATCCCAATTGTCAACAGGCCGTCTATCGAACATCTTGTTACACATCTTTCCAACCTTGGTTTTTCCGATATTGTCATCACCCTCGGGTACCTGGGGACGGCAATCGAAGAAGCCTTGGGCGATGGCTCGCTGTTTAACACCACAATCACCTACGTGCGCGAGAAGACCAAGCTCGGGACTGCCGGGAGCGTGAAAAATGCCCAGAAATACCTTGATGGCCAAGACTTCCTCGTTGTGGGCGGGGACCATGTTACCGACCTGAACGTGCTGGAGTTTTACCGTGCGCATAAAACCGAGAAAGCAGCAGTTACCATAGGACTGATCTCCATCGATGACCCGGGTGAATATGGTATCGCCGAGATCGATGTCAGTTACGATATTAAAAGGTTCAAAG
>CAIKOD010000050.1 GCA_903828975.1 uncultured Methanomicrobiales archaeon
CATCGGCCGCTGCTCGGTATGCGACATTGGGAAAGCAGTGTACCATGACCAGGAGGCGGGGACACGGTTATGTCAGCAATGTTATGACCGTGAAAAGCCCTGGGCCCCGGGCTCAGTGAAAGGCGGTGTCGGCGGATGACAGATAATTGTTTTATCTGTGGGTTTTGTGCACCGAACGGTTATTGGGACCGGGTACATTCGTTGTATCTCTGCCCTTCATGCGCAGTACGCGGACGCAATAATGCCAGGCTTATGAACAGTCAAAAAACAAAAGGGACGCTTCTATGACAACGGTAAAAGAACTTCGGACATTTCTCAAACAATGGAAAAACGACACGGAAATAACGGGAACGGTTTGGCTATTCCTAAACCCTGATCCTTCATGCGAGGCAGTGGTTTTTGCCGAACTTGATGTTGCGAGTATGGACTGTGTAATCTTTGACAAGACAGCAGAACGCTGCTCGACCCGGGAGATGCAGCCATGACAACGGTAAAAGAACTCCGGAAATATCTCAAACACTGGAAAAACGAGACGGAAATAACAGGGACGGTCTGGTTACGCCAGAAACCTGTTTCACCCGAAGGCACCGCGATAGAAGCAGAAATTGATATTGTAAGTAAGGACCCGTCAATTTTTGATGAGCTCACCACATCTGGTGTGGCACAGAGGAAAACCCCATGAGGAAATGGCAGCAGGTGTACCGGGATGGTAATATGGGTGTGGTAATGGATGATATCATTATCACCAGTATGCATGATCGCTGGATGCTGCGGTGCCCGTTATGTGGCGGATCGTTATGGGGACATAACGAACTGGAACCGGGTAGCGACTGGCATTCCTGTATTGAGTGTGGACTTGAGGTCCAGGTTATCCAGGATGAGCCCGCCTGCCGGGTCACCCTGGTGGTGCCTGGGAGCATGAATGAATTGATCATCACACACCAGAAAGAAGATCCCTGGAAGATGATATGCCCGGTATGCAATGGGGCATTATGGGAGTTTCCTGACTGTGATGGATCTGTGTCGCCGGGAGCAGATGTAAAGGAACACCACTCCACCTGGAACCGTTGTGGCCTGTCCTTTGGTTGGGTTGAATGGTTGGAGGTGGCAGAATGACCGACCGCTACCACCGGGAGATCGATTGCGTGGCTTGTCGCGGGACGGGTCGGCTCTTCCGGAAACGGAAACTCCCCGAACCGTGCCAGGTATGCAACGGGACCGGTCGTATGGGGGTCATCCCATGACGAACCAACGGGATCGTGTCGCCCTGGTATGTGACAACTGCGGCAAAAATTTCACGCTCATGCCATCCGATGCCAGGGCCCGGATGAAAAACAAGCATGTTTTCCATAGTCTGGCCTGCCGTAGTGAATGGCTCCGCAAGCGAAAGGTGAAGGGATGAAGGTTGGAAAATCTACCATTCCTCTCGCTGAGGCGAACGGTTGTGGCCCGGGAGCAGTCAATATTAGATAAACGGCGTGCACGGTACAAATGCTACTACAACAACAACCCTGATAAAATGCGGAAGAAAAACAGCGAATATTATCAGGGACACGGGGATACTATCCGTGCGAGGAGCAGGGCATCGTACCAACGGAAAAAAATGAATACGGTTACCGGGTTTATTTTTGGGACGATGTCGGAAGTGGTGAAGGTCCGTATCACTTTCACCGCCCGTCCGGCAGCTGCGGATATAGCTCTATGCCTGATGTAGTGCCAAATGGTTAAAGCAGAGGAGTGGAAGGACAAACTTGTACCGGGTAAGAAATACCGGGTAGTTACCCGATATACGAATGCCGATGGGATATTTATCGGAATTGGAACGAAGGGGATAAGTGAACGCCAGGACCCGG
>CAIKOD010000051.1 GCA_903828975.1 uncultured Methanomicrobiales archaeon
AAAGGAGGAGCGTATGGAGCCACGGGAATGCCCCGCATGTTTCACAGTCAATGCACCCACATCCAACTTCTGTAACCGATGCGGCAGGCCCCTCACTGTTGATGTTAAGGAGGACATTGAGGACAAGCTGATCCTCGCCAGAAACAGCCCTGACTATCAACGCATTCTTGGAATGCTCAAAAAAGATTTAAATTTATGATAAATTGGCTAATAATCTAGCATGCCAGCGCAATTCAATTTTAAACCCTGATTTTCTTCTATTTATTTTGGAATTCCCTATAAGTTTAAATACGGTGTTGAGAAAGGCCTATTTACACTGCATCAGAGTAATGAGCTCTGTTTCGGAGTGTAAATTCAGAATGGAGCGATCAGCGTTGAAATCGATTACCAAGGAGCAATTGGAACATCTTGGAGATCCGATAGCAGAGCTGGTCTGGCGCCTCTGGATAAAACATGGTGAAGCTCGATTGATAGAGAGCCCCGGCGGGGAATCGCAAAGAACGTAATGAGCCTCAGTATGAGGTAGAAGATAATCGATAGATCATACCCAAGAGCGGTAGCTATCGTTGCCGAACTGGAACCTGACCGGCAGTGCAGAATTGAGAATAACTAGATAAAACGGGATTTTTTAATCCCAGGACTTACATTATGGCACATAAATCGGAAAAATCAAGTAGAGTCAAGGATGACCCATCAAAACATATCGTCCTCGACTGTTTACCATCACCCGATGGTGATGGTTGGTATTGCAAGATGATTAATTCCGGGGAACTCTCACGATCCCAGCAGAAGACTGACGCAGAAGATGATTCCAAGGAACCTGTCCGTCCTGCAAAAGGGAAGACTTTGGATACCAATCAGAGAGGGCAGAATCCAGTAGAGCGCTCTCTGAAGGAGGACCAATGCGGGTGCTCCGCTGGCTCCCAGAAAGGTGACAGCGAGGAAGCAGATTCGGAAACCGTGTCTCAAACCTCTGACAAGGTGGAGTTCTCGCCTCACACTGATGAACAATCCGCCGAAGAGATCGGCGAGGATGAAGGGGAGGGAGGCTGTGCAGATGGCGAATTCTGAACAGGTTTCCCAGGTGTCTTCCCAGACACCTGTCCCTTTCCCTTCATTGAAGAACAGCAACGAGGTTACGATAATACTCGTACATGATGTAATTGTTAAAAACATCCTATATCCACGTCAAACCCCCGATGTAGCGTTGATCGAGCGCTATGCTGATAATATCGACGATTTACCACCTATCGTGGTGAACCAGCACAATATACTCGTTGATGGCTACCACAGACTGGCAGCCTACAAAATGGCTGGGAGAACCACAATTCCGGTAGCAGTCATTTACACGAACCATGAGAATGACATACTGCTCCAGGCAGTTATGCTGAATTCATATCACGGGCTCCAGCTTTCCACGGACGAGAAACGCCACCTTGCGCGGATCCTTTCACCAAGCACAGAAAAAGAGTTACTTGCCAAAAGCCTGGGTGTAAGTATTCGCACGATTGAACGGTGGACCAGTGATGAACGGCAGGTAATCGAGGAGGAGCGGAACAAGTCAATTATTGAACTGTACATGCAGTGTCCGACAACACAGCAGGAGATTGCATTTAAGCTCGGGGTCGATCAATCCACCGTGAGCAGAGGTATCAAGACTATGCAGGAACGACACCTGGCGGAATTACATACATGGTTCATCCCCTTTGGTTCTACTCTATGGTCTACCGGACTCCAGGAGGTTGAACCGCTTCCACAGGCACTGGTGGAAAATCTTCTTTACTACCATACCAAGCCACTCGATTTGGTATTCGATCCATTCGCTGCCTCGACACATACGATGAAGGCATGTATCCGGATGCGACGGCGATACTACTGCTGTGATGATACCGATTACGACCCTGGAATTAAACAGTGGGACATCTTGTATGGTCTTCCTTCAGATCTCCCCACCCCAGACCTCGCCTACATTGATCTTACCGGAAGAGAACCTTTTCAATCATGGCCAAGCTCCGGGCTTACACAACACATAAAATCCATATTAAAAGAAGCGATTATTAGAAAAATTCCTCGTATCGCTTTACACGTCTATCCCTGCGAGCTAGACAATGGTAATTGGGAAGACCCATTGATGGACCTCAGCTGGTTAGCTGATGTTGGCTACCGTATTGCAGGGAGGTATGTCCTTTTGTATCAGGGCTCTGACATTCAGGAACAAAAAGATATGGGTGTTCAATCAGGGATCGATAAAATTTGTCGTATCGGTCACAGTGATCTTGTAGTTTGGGGAATCTGAACATCGCAATAATTATTTTTCCTTATGACGGTGACCAGGCCCACCGAAAATTTCCATATATAGTATAAGAATTGGAAACAGCTGGGTGGTCACCTACCGTGGTGCAGTAACTACAAGGATTTTAAGGATTGGGTTGAACGAACTCGTGATGAATATCTTGAGCAGTATGTGAAGTGGGGCTAGCATCGGGCAGCAGAGTTTTGGATGGAAGAACATGAAATATAGGACCTTGTATAGGTGTTGGCAGTTATGCAACCCAGTCAAAATGCGTCTGTGCACCCCGCTGAAAGCAACGGGGCATGATTTGCACCGCCGCCGCCTTGTTGTTCTGTTGATTGCAGGGTCAATTATGACCGTTGCAGGAATGGGTGGTCTTGGTACTGCCATCGGGGTGATATTTTTCATTATCGGTATTGTTGACCTTCTCCTTGGGGTTGGATGTATCCAGGCCTGGTCATGGGTATGGATAGTTAGGGTTATTTTCTCGGCCATCAGCATCCTGATAGGAATCGTGAGCCTGTTCACAACTGGGTTTGGCGCTGTGGTAGGGATTATTATTGCAGCGATTATTCTTTACTACCTGTTCCAGCCGCAGGTCAAGAGATATTTCGGGCAATCCTGAAACCTGCTGTTTTTTTATAACAAGACACAGTTCATGGTGATAATAAAAAAAGAACCGAAATCTTAAAATTTGATAGTTAATAAGAGGTAATTTACGATTAATCGATTAAGAGGATCGTTTATGGACAAGACACATATTCCAACCTTGGTAATTGCTATAATGATCTGCCTCCTCGTGACGGCAGGGTGTACGAGTACCACCAGCACTCCCGTAACTGTAACCAACCCACCCATAACTGAGGCAGTGAGGGTGCCTCAGCCTGTATCGTTCAACGCAACACCTGTTCAGTATGCAAAAGTCAACGGGGTTACGCTGGGATACCGTGAATTCGGGTCCGGTGAACCACTCTTGATGATCATAGGATTTGGCGCAACAATGGATACGTGGAATGAGACCTTTATCGGTATCCTCGCATCGAAATACCATGTCTATACCTACGATCACCGTGGGATGGGATATAGCAGCGAGTATAATTCAACACCCTCCATTTCCCTCTATGCAGATGATGCTGCTGCCCTGATGCCAGCCCTCGGTTATGATAGCATGAATGTATATGGCGTTTCGATGGGCTCCTCGGTCTCACAGCAGCTGGTTATCGATCGCCCTGAACGTGTGCGAAAACGGGTCCTGGATTCTGTGACATATAGTATCCGGATTCCGGAAACAAAATTGCTGTACGATGTTATTGTGCTATCAGGTATCGATCCAAACCAGACAAAAGGCGTCCGCCAGGAGTCACAGGCAAACCTCGCGTGGAGCGGGTCCTGGGACCATCTTTCCAATATCAATAAGAGTGTCATGCTCGTCGTGGGTACCGCAGACGTATTGACTCCACCACCGGTTACATACCAGATCGCCGGGCAGATAAACGGAACGTGGCTCGTGCAGTTTAAGGACCTCCCGCATATCGGGTCCCGGAATGCACCCGTTGAGTACGGGGTGAATGCACTTGCGTTCCTCGGCAATAATGAGTCGCCGCCCTATTAACAAATAAATTCTTTTTCCTGCGGGATTTGTCCTGAAAAAGTTCTTCTCTTAATGAACGAATGGCCTGAACATTGTATTTCTGTATGCCTGTGGCCCAGAAGAGGGTATAGTTATTTTTAAAAAAAATCATACCATGTTTGATGTGCATTTTTATTATGTTAATTCTTGAAAAAACGGTAAATTTTTTTTAGGGGCCTCTGCTTCAACTGCTTTCTCAAGAAGATCCGTACCTGGTCTCCCATGTAAAATCGGGGTCTGCACACGGTATGAATAACTCTTTACATTATAACGCAGAAACGGCTTCCTATAAAGGGTGATTCCATGCGAAACCAGGTAGTTTTCATTTTCATCGCTATTGTAATTTCAGCTTTTCTTATGGCAGGATGTACTCAGCCGCAGACTGCGGTCCAGACACCGCAGCCAACGACTGTAATACCAACATCCGTACAAACAATACCCACTCCTGTACAAACAACTGTTGCTCAGCTGTCCGCAACTGTACCGGTAGTTGCATCTCCCACCGCTGCAACCAACACGACCGTTTCTGTAAAATCCCCTGCCACGGTGGCTATCACAAGACCTCCCACCACCTTCGATTACTCATCATATTCATCAGATTCCTCCGTGCCTGCCCCACCCGATCCCACTGTAGTGAAGACTGATGCCGGGTATGTTTCCGGATTACAGGAGAACGGGCTCCGGATATACCTTGGGATCCCGTTTGCGGCCCCTCCCACCGGAGACGTGCGGTGGAGACCTCCGGTGCCGGTACAACCCTGGGATGGCATTAAGGAAACAAAGGCGTTTTCAGCAAACCCTCCACAGCCACCATCAGGACCCTCCGTCCCCCCAATGAGCGAAGACTGCCTGTACCTCAATGTCTGGACCCCTGCAAAGACTGCCAACGAAAAACTTCCGGTGATGGTATTTTTCTATGGTGGTGCATTCGCACAGGTAGCTCCGTTAGGCACAATTGCGCTCTATAACGGGACCACCCTTGCAAAAAAAGGTGTTATCGTCGTCACACCTAATTACCGGCTTGGTGCTCTCGGGTTCCTTGCCCACCCGGATCTCGATAACGAATCTGTGAATAACGTTTCGGGCAATTACGGAATCCTCGACCAGGTTGCAGCCCTGCAATGGGTCCAGCGTAACATCGGGGCATTCGGTGGCGACCCGTCACGGGTGACCATTTTCGGCCAGTCCGCAGGAGGGGAGAGTGTCCTTATCCACCTCGTCAGTCCGCAAAGTAAGGGGCTCTACAGTCAGGCTCTCGTCGAAAGCGGTCCGTTCTGGGCACACGGACCCACCATTGATAACGTCCATTCAAAAGCTGATGCCGAGCAGATCGGAAAGAACTTCGCACAAAGCCTCGGATATTCCGGACCGGATGCAATCCAGCAGATGCGAACGGTGAGTGCCATGGACATCGTCAACGCATCACCCTGGCCGGCGACCTCATGGGAGCGTACGCACAACCTCCAGTTTGAACCAACGATTGACGGGTGGGTACTCCCGGACTCCGTTGACACCCTGTTCGGTCTCCACCGTGAGAACCCGGTCCCCTTTTTAATCGGGACGAACGCCAATGACGGGACCACGCTTTCCGCGGATGCGAACATGACCGTCCCGGAATACATAACATTTCTGCGGAACTATTTCGGGACAGATGCAGGGGAGGTTTTCGCAAAGTATCCTGCCAATTCGACAGAGGAGGTCCAGGTCTGCCTCGCCCAGATTATGACCCGCTATGACTTTGCAGATGCTGCGAAGTTTGCGGCGGGATCGATGGGAGACATGGAACAGAATACGTACCTGTACCGGTATTCCTATGTCTTACCCGGGCAGCCAAATGGGGCATTCCATGGCAGCGAGACCCTTTTATTGTTCGGACTGACGAAAGAAGTGAAAGCGAACCCGGTGGTTGCTGATAACCTTGTGGATCTCTGGACCAATTTCGCAAAAACAGGGAATCCGAATGGCGGGATGAATATTACCTGGCCGCAATACACTCGGGCTGATGGCCGTTACCTCGATATCAATAATGTCTCGACAGTAATGAGCGGTTATTAGACCTCACCTTTTTTTTTAAACTGAAAAATTACAATTCATCCCGGGAAACCCCCACTGATATAATGTTCAGACGCGGGTTACCGTCAATCAATGACTATCGCGAATTTGCAGTAATCCGCCTTGACTCGGGAATCTGTTTAATTTCTTCTTCAAGTCATCGGATAACGATTGTTTTTTGCGTTTACAATATGGGAAAAAAGAGAGGGTTAAAATTATTTTCCATTGACCTGGATCAGGCCCTTTTGAATAGATGCATTACTAACAATTGAACCATTGCTTACATCATTTTTCAGGACCGTCAGGGTGACATTGTAGACGCCTGGAGACCTGTATGTATGGACCGGGTTTGCACCGGTCTTATTGACACCGTCCCCGAAATCATAATTATACCGGGTCGGGTCTCCACTTGAATGGTCTGTGAAATGTACGGTGAGCGGTACCGTTCCATTGGTTGGCGATGCCGTGAACAATATCAACAGCAACTCCGGATGGAATAGTCCCATCCAAGTAGACTACCGGAGCGATATTCTGATTACCCAGGAAAAGAAGTGTGGTAGTATTGGATACTTCAGCCATTGGTTCAGTCTGATTAGCAGACAGAGAAGAGACCGCTGATACATCCATGGTCTGTGTTGCCATGACGAATGCAGGACAGAAGGCAGCGAAGACAACCAGCAAAAGCAGGCAGGTCCAAAGTTGCTTCTTCATTTGATTTTCTCCTCATACCGATATGCCCCCTCCGGCACCGTCATCTCGAACCGTGCACCCTTGCCAGGTTCACCAGTCTCGTGAATGGTTATGCCGGTGATCGCAAGGATCTCCCTTGATAAGGCTAAGCCAAGCCCGGTGTTCTTCCCGAACCCACGTTCGAAGATCTTCTCCTTCTCCGCTGCAACGATACCATCGCCATCGTCTTC
>CAIKOD010000052.1 GCA_903828975.1 uncultured Methanomicrobiales archaeon
GACTTTGAGAAATGAGACTAAAAAATGGGAACAAAATCGTAATGAAAATCAAAAGTCTGTGGATTGGCAATTCATGACATCAGATGCACGAATAAAATTGAAAAGGCTTTACCCTCAAATTTAGATGGCCTCGTGCACTAGGTCTGGCAGGGTATTTTTTGAGTCAGAATTGAATAGTTTAAATAAACAGGTGAACAAGGGCATGATAGAGCATTATCCGAAAAGCAGGATGGTCTTTTGCTGATAATAACATCCACCGGTTTCGGAGTAACCCTCCCTGGATAGCAGAAGATGTCATGTGGATCCCAGTTTTCCACGTTGTCCTGCAGGGACAGAATCATGAATCAGGTGTATAGTGAAATTACGCATGAGCAATGAAGCATTCACAGGTCTTGAGGCCTCAAAGGTCCTGATTGCATTCGTTGTCGAGGTGGCGGTGTTCTCATATGTAATGCTTGGGGTAGGTTTTTTCAGCACACAAAAGAGCCAGCAGGTCATCCAGGCAGGTATAGCCCAGACATCAGAGAATATTGCGTTAAAAGGTGAAGGGTATATGGTATCGCGAATAATGATACATCTGTTATTGAAGCAATTCAGTTCAGTGTCGGTCCTGCTGTAGGGGGTATAACGGTGGACTATTCGAGGCTGAGTATCACCTGGAGCACAAATAATGCTACCCCGGCGAAGCTTAATTTTAACAGGACTGCTCCGGTGGCCAATCAATAGTCAGCCATTGATGGAAATTCCGGCCCAGGCCCGGTCAACCTCATCAACAATAACCAGATTATTACCATACGTGCTTGCCCGTCCCATCCCCTGTTGCCGAATGAACAGTTTACCATGGAACTCTTACCGGAATCCGGGGCCCCGACGAGTATTTCCAGGACTATTCCCGTGAGAATAACGCAAAGGAACCTGCTTTACTAAATGATTATAACCCAAGGACAGGTAGTAAAACCCTTTCAGAAAGGACCGTTGGAGTTACAGCAAATGGTTCAATGATGACCACGCGACACACAAGCATAAAATTTCCCTGGTTGTCATGGTTCTGCCCGTATAGGTAGAATTACCGTTGTAATCCCTTTGAACTGCAACCGCCTTTGCAATGCAAATGCTGTCTCATTATGAAGGATTTTCTGGAACGGGGTCTCTTGACGGAATACTACCTGGCCTGCAAAAAAAGTAGAATGTGGGAACTCTTTTGCGATGGCCTGGCAGAGTGGGACTCCCGCTTCGACTGCGTCAGTTCCGGTTGCCATGCGATAACCGGCAGCAAAACCAAGGCCCCGGGCAAGGTCCACATATTTTTCAAGGTCAGCCTCCACCGCTCCCTGCAGTGCCTGCACCTCATTCCTGCCCTTAAATGTACCAGAGTCGACGACTGCAACCGAAGCAAAAATAACATTGTCATAGACATCAGGGAATGTCTGGTTGATAGAAAAGAATGTCCTGACACCAAACCCGCTGTAACCGGTGACCAGCTGCACTGCAGTCTTCTTATGAGGGTCAAGTTCGTTGTGGTTGACCGTCCCGGTGCTCGGGACGGTCATCAGGTGTGTGTCCAGTTTCCTGACTCCTTCGGCCACCTCCTGGTAGTGATTGCGGATAAGGAAACACATACCCACTACCAGTCCGGTGATCACGATAGTCAGCCACGCACCTTCCCCAAATTTTTCAAAAACAGTAATGGTGAGTATTGTGGCACACAGGGAAAATCCGATAATAAATATTGGTAATTGTCTTTTCCAGTGTGGTTCCTGGAGCCGGTTCTTGTAGACGAATCTCGCCATCCCGTACTGCGAAAGCGAGAAGGTGATGAATACATTGATCGCATACATCGTGACCAGTACCAGGATTGACCCCCGGGAGTAAACGAGTAGTAACAGTGATGCAATACCCATGATCATGATCCCGTTATTCATGGTGAACCGTTCTGAAAGGAGTGCAAACCTTCTCGGGAGCCAGGAATCAATTGCCATATTTGCCATCACCCTTGGACCGTCAATGAAACCCGTCTGGGCGGCGACAAAAAGCAGGGCCCCCTCTGCGAGTATTGTGATAAGCGCAATAAGGCTGCCATATGGCCATGCGGCAAAGACAGAGCCCGCAAGAACTGCATTCAGTGTCTGGCCAGGAACAGGACGGACCTGCCACAGGAGGTAACAGATAAAAAGACCTGCGGAGATTACCGCGAGTGAAATCGCCATATAAGCCATCGTACGCTTTCCCGTCTGTACCCTGGGCTCTCTCATAATCTGGAGGCCGTTTGCGACTGCTTCAAGGCCTGTATACGTCCCGGCCCCGAATGAGTATGCCCGGAGAAAAATTGCGAGAATCCCTATAAAGCCGATAGTAAGAATGTCCTGCTGGAGGCCTGCCTGCATCTGGGTGGCTACCGGAACTACCAAGGTTGTGTGACTGAAGATACCATAACCGAGCAGGAGTGCATGAGTTATTATAAAAATCAAAAAGATCGGGGCGAGAATTGAGACTGATTCCTTAACGCCCCGAAAATTTAGAATGATAAGGACTACCACAAGGAACATTGCGAAAAGGAGTTTGAATGCCTGGAACCCTACAGGCAGGAAGCTGAAAAGTGCATCCGCACAGGCTGCAACCGAGACCGTGATTGTCAGCATGTAATCGACGAGGAGTGCGCTGCCCGATATGACACCTGCCTTCTCGCTGATGGTGTGGTTCGCAACAATATAACCGCCCCCACCCCCGGGAAAATGTTCAATGATCCGGGAATAGGAAAAAGAGATTACAAACACCGTTATCGCCGTTGCAAGGGCAAGAAATATGGCGATGTAGGTGTGACTGGTGAGTGCGATGAAGGCCTCCGGAGGACCATAAGAAGATGATGAGACCCCGTCAGCACCAAGTCCAATCCAGGCAAGTACAGGGATAAGGGCAATCTTATGGAAAATCGAAGGGTCTTCGAGGCTTTTTTTTGCACCGATTAATGTATGACGAATCCTGCTGCCCAGTTTTTCCTGCTCTTCGGTGTCATCTTTTAGCGTAGAAGGTCACACTCGGGCGGGGGTAGGGTGCCCTGATCTTTATGTATCACTACCAATTACGGAAGAGTGGGAACACTTTGATTATAATCTTGCTGGTCAGGTATTCAGGTAATCCGATAAAAAAAACACTCATGAAGCCCCTTGGCATCACACCAAACCTATGAATAAGGCTCTTCGCTAAAACGTACGGGTAACTATGAGGCAGAAAAGAATTGGATTGACGGGGCTCCTCCCCAAACCCCGATACGATGGTTCCGCAGCTCATGAAGGACGGCCCGGCGGTGGATCGGGGAGTTAACATGAAATTTAATGCATGCAAAATGCAACCTTCAGATTAATGTGATAAAATCAGGATATTCCCTTTAACGCAATTTATACCATCCTAACCTGGTGATATTTTACCTCATACAAAATAACAAGGAGGCTTAAAAAATGGAATGCCAATTTTTTTACGCCCGCAATGTTGTTGGATTCACAATTTTCATGAGAAAGATCTTGTATGTCTGATCACTCAATAAAATTAATCCTTCTACCCCGCTAAAACAAGTAATCCGTACCGAATGAATCCGTCGAAATATCCAAATATTCCAGAGTTATCTATTGGTATATTATGAATGCAGCTGGGTTTTTGCGGTTCCGGACATTTCTCCTGGTGGTCCTCGTATTGTCTTTATATTTGGTCACACCTGTCACAGCCCATGCACCACTTGGCGCCGGTTCAAATGAACAACTTTCAACTGCCACAAAAATATCTGAACCTGAAAAATCCTTTGTAATTTATACCGAACTCCATGAAGGAAATGAAGCCCAGTATTACCAGTTCAACATGGGAAAAGGGCAGGTGCTTTCGGGGTCTCTCCAAGTCCCCGGTCCGGAATCCATGGTTCCTTCAATGGTAATTATCGGGCCGGTTATTACAAACCCGGGGGAAGTCCCCCCGTTTATTCAAATTCCACCTGGTTCGGGTGCAATGGTGATACCTGGCTCAAAGCCGGGCATTCCTTCGTATGAACCATTTACTCCCCAGCCCATTTATGAGGTTGCACGGTTCAGGGAAAAAATTACGGAGCCCGGGGATTATTATGTTGCCGTATATGGAAATGAGGGGGGAAAATACAGCCTTGCGCCAGGGTCAAATGAACAGTTTACCGTTGTCGAATGGATCACAATACCCTATTCAGTGATTGGTATTCATGCCTGGGAAGGCCAGGCGCTTGTTGTAGTAATTGCCCCGTTTTTTATCATCGTAATTGGCGGGATGGTGCTTCTATTCCTTCGCCAGAAAAAAACCGGGGTGCAGTTGAGTGTACCGTCATGGTTGGGTGCAACAGCCGGCCTGTTTTATCTCGGTGGAGCGGCGGTCACCATGCTACAATTGATTCATGCTGCATCATTAACCGGATATGTTCCCGAGGTCTTTGTCACCTTGATTTTTATTCTGGTCCCGGTTATCCTGGGAATTTTTCTGCTCAAAATCTCGTTGGGCCTATCAGATCGAGGTACTATTCCATCACGTGCAGCCCTCGAATTAATAATTCTCGTGGCCCTCGGGCTATTGTCCTGGTCAGGTTTTATTGCGGCACCCCTGCTTGCAACGGCATCGGGGATTTTGGTGTTACTCAACAGGAATTAACAATGCAGATTCAGTACTTCTCTAAATCACCTTTTTCAAACATGGATGATTCAACCTTCGATTCATAAACCATCCATCAAGTAGGCCTATTTCGGATTGGAATATGGTTTCGGAAACCGCATCGTTTTTAGATTGCAGTCCAAATCATAAGTCGGAAGTGGTCGAACCGGAATCGCGCATCGTCCACGGTCCTTGGTCCTCTTCTTTGGAAAGAGAAGAATATC
>CAIKOD010000053.1 GCA_903828975.1 uncultured Methanomicrobiales archaeon
ACCCGTCACGCCGCCGGTGTTGGTATGCCCTGTATCGTCGCAGCATGTTGTCTCGACGCAGGTACCCAGATGTTCGGCCCGGAGGCCACATCGAAGATCTACCAGGACACCTTCGGCCAGATCGATGAGTTCAAGAAGCCGATGCAGTCGGTTGCAAAATCTGTATAATCCAGCAAGGATTCGAATGACAGAAGCCAAATTTCCCCAGGCAAGGATTGTCACAGAGCGTTTACTCAACCCTGAAACAGTGGAGCGTCTCCTCAACCGGATTGTTACCGTGGAAGGGGTCCGGAGGATCATCCTGAATGGTCCCCGGCTCCCCTCTACGATCCCTTACGGGCCTGCCCGTAATGTAACAAATCCTCATTCCATGAGAGGAATGATCAAGGTTGGCGATCAGGATATGGAGCTCGCCGTTCATGTTGGGACAATACTACTCGAACTGGAAAGCCGTGATGTAATACCCTTACTCAAGGCTGCATGCGATACTGTCTTTACCGAGTTTACATACCGGGTCCAGGAAGGACGGTATATGAAAACGGAACCATCACTTACTGACTATGCAAAGTATGGACCGGATGCGGATAAGAGTATTATCGGAATGACTGACCCTAAAAGCAAAACAGGCCCCGTAATTCTGCAGGGAATAAAATAACTATGCCGATGGGAAGAGTTACCCAGGTTGTCGATTGCCGCGAGGCGATGGGCATGGGGAAAGGTGGTGGAATAGCCCAGCGTGGGACCATATCAGAATGCCGTTACCCGGATGTTATCGTGGTCGGCATGTCCCCGGGACGTCGCCATGTCACCAAGCCCGTGTGTGACATCACCTCAGCACTGAGACAACAGGGGATCGAGTACAGCATCAGTACGCTGGTACTGAACGCCGGAAGCGGCGTACCGCCCGATGCACAAAATGTCGGGGGCGGCGTACTCGGAGCATATTTCGGCATAACAGAAAAAGAGATCCGCCAGATCGAGAAGCATAAACTTGCCATTCTCCACCATGGAAATGTACGCTCCCATGTTGTCCACAAGGTGCGCTACATTCTCCAGGCTTGCGATATAAGGGCAATCGTGGTCTCACAGGCCCCGATTGACTTCGAGGACCTCGCCAAGGTGGGGGTAAAGACCGCAGTGGTCATGCCACCTGCTGACCAGGTGAAGACAAGGGGCACCGTTATGGCAATTGTCAGCGGTGTCACAAGAGGTCAGACACCAACGCGTGAAAAAATGGCAGATGTCATTCATGCAGTAATGAAAATAATGAAATCCAAAAACAATCAGGAGAGATAAAACATGGCTTACAAACCACAGTATGGACCTGGTTCATCCACTATCGCCGCAAACAGGCGCAAGTACATGGACCCGGCTTCGAAGCTGGAAAAGGTCCGCGATGTGACCGATGAAGACCTCGTACTGATCCTCGGGCACCGTGCACCAGGGTCCGCATACAAGACTGCCCACCCCCCGCTCGCAGAACAGCAGGAACCAGCATGTCCAATCAGGAAACTTGTGACCCCGACGGACGGCGCAAAGGCCGGGGACCGTATCCGTTACATCCAGTTCGCTGATTCGATGTACAATGCACCCTGCGCACCCTACC
>CAIKOD010000054.1 GCA_903828975.1 uncultured Methanomicrobiales archaeon
ACTGATTGGATAGATTCATCATCAAATCCATCAATTATGGGCATATTTTAGATTTCTAACTCAAGGTACAAAGATCTTGCGGTTGGGAAATTTTGAAGATTGGATTTCTTTACTGCGGATTGTCGGATAAAAGACTTAAAAAATTAATTGCACTGTTGAACGACATGCCGGATACAAAAGTGGTCGATTCATGCGGGGGACATAAGAGCCCTGCCAGCGGGTTAGAATTACCATTCGATAACTTCAGCGTGGTTGTAGCAATTGAGCCTAACATATGTGGGTTCGGGTGCCTTGGGATTATAACACTCGCTGCACAGAGATTAGATAAAATATCAATTCTTGGATTTATTGATGGAGAGAAACCTAACGACCTTGTTTTTATCATCAGGGGATATCCAGGGTCATCACCGGATGATATGTGCCGGGGAATAAATGCAATCGCTAATAGTCTACTCAGACAGGAACCCCAGCTCTGCCAGGACTGCCAGGGGGAGTAATGCAAGTTGTTCAAGTTTAAAGAATAATGGCCCTGTAGAAATGCTCTAAAATCTATCTTTAAGAGGGGGTTATTCCAAAATGTAATCACGCTCCCGGGGCTCATGGCCCGCTGCTTTGGCGACCCCGATTGGGATAGGGAACGATCGCTAAATCACTGAAAATTTTCAGATACCCTTCAGTTGAACCCTGCTCAAGAGTATCTTAATGGGGGTGGGACAGGGAGGGGGTGAAACCCCCTTCTGTCTGAGCAGTTCTGTTATTTTTTTATGACCCCGCAGGGTTTCAACAGAACCGGAATATTTACTTTTTCCAATAAATAACGATTACTCAAGGCTTATATTTACATCAGGACACGGTATCGGGTTAGACCCTGTATGTTCATACCTGCCGTGGTGCTTTACTCTCCTTCAGTCACGCACTTGCGACAGTCCGGACAATTCCAGCCCGTCGGTCGAAAGACCAGCTTCCCGGGAACACTACCAAGAGCGCGGATGTAGATCCTCTGCATTGCGAAGGATCCACTTTTATGGTTACATTTTCGTGATCCAGTTTTCGCGGGCATAACAATTGGATATAGTCATAGTATAAAAAAGAAATCTTTAAAATGGGTCTTTTTTGTCGGTTAAGGTCTTATGATAAGATATTTAGTGTGCCAGTAACAGCGTAACTATAAATACATCAAGCCAGATTGTTGTAACTGGTGAAAACAATATGCAGTTTAAAGATATTGTGATGCAACGCTACGCGGTAAAGAAATTCAACGGAAAGGTCGTCCCCGATGAGACGATCAACGAGCTGATTGAACTTGTCAGGTATGCCCCATCAGCCCTGAACCTGCAACCTTGGAAAATATGGGTTGTTACTGATCAGAAATTAAAAGAAGAACTCAGGCCTGCTGCATTTGGCCAGGAGCAGATCACCACCTGTTCGCACCTGCTCGTTTTTTGTGCCGATCCCGACTATGACAGCCTGATAAAAAAGCTCGGAGTCCTGTTACAACAGAACCACGTACCCGAAGAAATCCAGGCGATGGTAACCGGAATGGCAACCCAGTTCGCCGGGCCCATGTCACCCGGACAGCGGCTTGCCTGGTCACAGGCGCAAACCTACCTCGCCCTGGGGAACGCATTGAACGGGGCGAAATCCCTCGGGCTTGACTCGTGCCCGATGGGGGGGTTTAACCCTGATGAATTCACCCGGATCCTGAAGATCCCAAAACCCCTCGTCCCGGTAATGCTCTGCCCGGTTGGGTATGCAGCTGATACGCCGATGCCAAAACTGAGGTTCAAAAAAGAGGATATCCTGTTCTGAATATGAATTGGATAAAGGGGGTTTTCACATCTCCTGATTTTTGCAGGGTGATAGAGTCCCATTATCATTTGGGATTGCTACATGCTACTTGAATTTAAGTCACGTATACGAGAATATGTAGTGGATATGCAGTAATAATACCAGGTAATACCGCTATGGCCGAAAACATAAGCCCGTTACCCGGTCCTCGCACCAACATCCCAAAAGGGCACCGACGTGAAGAGGTTATTGATACACTCGGACTTGGATTTTTCCTCTGGTTTATTGGTTATATCGCATCAATTGGCCTTTATTTTTTAGTCCCTTCCGATGTAATCGGGTGGATCCTTTTCGTCCTGTTCACGCCGTTGCTTATCATGATCACCCTTGTACGATTCAGGAAAAGATTTCTTCCTTTGCGGTATTATGCAATTGTGGCAGTGACATGGACTGGAATTGCAATAGTGGCTGATTTCCTGTTTATTGTTCTCCTGTTCAACCCTGACAACTATTACCACCCGAGCGTGATGGTATATTATCTTGAAATGTTCCTGGTCCCTTTGGTCATTGGAATTCTGTACCGAAACGGTGCATAAAGAATGCCGGGTTGAGTGGAATAATCAGACCTGAACAGTTTATTCAGGGATGAATTACAATCAGAATATCCATGGACCTTACAGTTACTCATGGAACATCTATGCACGAAGCCGTGTTTTTTGGTACACACCGCCGTACCCTCCTCACCGCAAGCAACCAGCCCTTGAAAAAACCATGTTTTTCCAGTGCGAGTACCGCATAGTGTGAGCATGACGGGTGAAACCGGCAGTAAATCCTGCGATTACGGTTATAGGCACGCCCCAGCTTCCCATGCCACACGATACGGATCAACATAATTGAAATCAGGACAAACGGGTTCCGTTGAATCACTACACATAATACCAATTACGGGTTATAAAACCTGATGGTCCAGGAATACAAACGAACCTGTTATACCTGCGAAACGGTCTGGCATTCCCTTAAATCACGTGAAGAGGCAATTAAAGCAGGTGCGTCTGCAGATGCGGGCCAATTTTTTCAACCGGATGGATCAGCCCGTTCATGTTCATATTGCGGTATGTGCGGGGGGACCGTGATTACAATGGGAAACAGGGGTCCGGATGGCGATAAGGCGGAACTCGACCGCCTGCGTTCCTGTCCAAATTGCGGCTCACATAACTATTTTGAAGAGGTCCGGGACCAGGAAGTCCTGGAATAGACGGGGTCCTGGCGGAAGGTTAAGCCAGGTAAACCGGTTTAATTACCGTGCTGTTTCTCACAGGCTGATCACAAGTCAGTAACCGGGGTTTCCATCACTTTCACCCCCCATCCTGCAAGACCTGATATAGCTGGCACACTCAGTCCTCAACCTCAAGGAGATAAGTGAAGATGAGCATGACTATCGGGATGAAAAATGTGAGTGTCAGATGGAGAAAGGCATCACGTGCACTAAAAATCGACGACCAGAAATATGGAATACGCCTGGCTGAAGCACTTGAACGGCACAAGGGCCCCGAGTATGCGATGTTTGATGACCCGCTCGAAGCATCGGTATTTTTCCTTCTTATCGAGATGATGAAGGAGAAGGAAAAAGGCCAGGTGGCTTTGGCAACCGGAAAATCTCATTAAATCAGGATTAATAAAAATGAATGATTTTTTTCACTCTGCCCACCATGGGACACGGAGAGGAGGATACTTTTGTGCTTGCCATGGGAATGTTACTGTTCCGGCATGGACGGGTTTATCTTTTGATTCTGCCTGTTTTGCTTAATGGCATGAATTAAACATACTGCTTTTTTATGGTCCTTTGCATAACTTTTCAAATCTGCTTTGTCGATTGAGCCATCCTTCACTTTTGCACGGAGTTCCCCTGCGAATGTCTTCATAGCAGACCGGAACCGGTCCTTGTCAGATGCCAGGACGGCAGCCTTTGCATCAGTCAGGGCGGTGTTAAGGGTATCGACATTGTACCCCTTTCCCGCAAGGTACGCTGTCAGGGTTGAAGCCCTTTCCGGCAATCCCTGCATCCGGATTCTATTACCGGCACCATTTACGGGTTTATTTTTTGTGCCCTGTTCCATTGGCGCCGCTATTACGGGTGCTGCAATCACTGCCAGAAGGCAGACGATCAACGCTACCCCGATAAGTCGAACGATACGTTTCGATATGTTCTCACCTCTTCTACGGAGTCATCCACGAAAGGACACTACCGATGTATAGTATATATTACATTATGTTAGAAATACTTTACTGTTGCGGGAGAGGTGGGATGAATATTTTTCATGCAACCCTGGGGTTTGTCAAAGAGAGAGACTGTTACATGGCCCTCCTCTCTCAAAGGGTGTACCAGAACAATGAACACAACGTTTACGTCCGTGTCTGAAAAATTGCAGAGCAATCCGGTATTCCGGGTTTGGTACCAGTACAGAATGAGGTCATCATAAGTGCAATGAAATTATTCATCGATTGAATCAAGAAGAAAAATGTCATCTATCCGTACTTTGAAGAATTTTGCAATCCTGGCAGCAAGGATCAGTGAGGGATCATATTTTCCATTCTCGATGGCGAGGATTGTCTGCCTGGTTACCCCGACCTCATTCGCCAATGCCTCCTGCGAGAGGTCGTTCATTGCCCGGTACACTTTAATTTTATTTTTCATCACTATGCCCCGAATTTTTTGTTATAATAGAGGGACAATAGCACGTACAGGACGATGATCCCACAAAGAAGAATCAGCAGGCGGAAACCGAAAATACCTAATGGCCGGTTGAAACGCCGGATCCCCTCGCCCAGTGCATCAATGATGATCCACAGGGCAAAGAGGAACAGACCAATCCACGTGATCTGCAGGGTCCGTAATGCAGTTATCTCGGTGATCTTCTGGGTCCGCTCATCCTCGATGACCTCATCAATATACATTTTAGCAAGATATATTCCAAGGATCCCAAGGACAATTGCGATAACAGAGGGCAAAGGATCAGCTAGTTCTACTGACAGCCAGAATATTGCGACCTCAAAAAATGCCACGGCGGCCACACACAGGTAAAAATAATTTCGTTTCATGATCACTTTCCCGCCATCATGGTAATGTTGCTCTTTTCCTCATTTGGAATTGACACGCTACAGGTATATAACCAGATACCTTGATATTATTTCAATAATCCACTGTTGCACTGATGTTTTTTCCGGAAATCATGAACTATTTGTAGTGTTACTCTATTCGCTCCTCAGGGCATCAATCGGGTCCATGTTTGATGCCTTCCATGCCGGGTACAACCCTGATATAACACAAACGACAATCCCAATCACCATACCATACGGGACATACATAATACTGTCTGGCATGAAGAAATAGGCCGTATTCCCTATCATGGCACTCACCACGGAGTACCCGATAACCAGGCTGCAGATCCCACCGACAACGGAACCGATGAGGCCGAGTATAAAAGCCTCGTACAGGAACATCCTGCGCACTTCACCTTTTTCTGTCCCGATCGAGAGGAGAATCCCGATCTCGTGCACCCGTTCTGTCACGGACATCATCATTACGTTGAAGATACTGACAGCAGCTACCACAAGCGAAATACCACCGATTGCAAGGATAAACGTTGTAATCGTTCCTAATGTCTGGGTAATACTGGTCAGGCGGGAGCTGGCATCGGCTATCCTGATAACCTGCGTTTTCCGGTTGACTTTTTCATCGATTGCCGTTTCCACATCACCGATAGTATCAACATTTTTTACAATTACGTTCACCTGGTCGTACACATCTTTGTTACCATACTGGTTCGTGTACCAGGTATCAGGTACGATAATGGCATTGTCGGTATTTATCCCGTCGGAGGCGAATCCCCGTGCAGGGAGGATACCGGAGACACGGACTGTCGGACGTTCTTCCGTGTTGGGGGGGCCGATTTTAATACGGCTTCCAACGACCAGGTTAAAGTTTGTTGCGATATTTGAGCCGACGACAGCATCATTCGCCCCGCGGGGAATATCCCCGGTGCTGAGGGTAAGGAATTTTTCGATATCATTGGGTTCAAAGCCATATATCGAACCTCTGCCGTTGGTGGAACCGATCGTAAACTGCGTATTCGTCCGATGTATCGGGATGACCACGTTTGTCCCGGCAGCATTCTTGATATCATTGAGCTGGCTTTTTGTCACACCCTGTGATGTCGAGGGGGTCCCGGTGGTAGTGCTGGTCCGTACGACGTCGGACGAGATCATGACCGTGTTGACATCTGAGGAGAGCTGCTGTTTTACTGACAACTGCATATTAGCCCCGAGCATTCCCATGGATGAGATGGCGACCACGCCGATCACGATCCCGATCGATGCCAGTAGTGACCGCATGAAATTGAGCCTGACGCTCCGGACAGACAGGTCGAAGAATATGTCTCTCACGATGCAACGACCCTCCCATCATCGAGCTGGATCGTCCGGTGTGCGTATTCGGCAATCTTCGGGTCATGGGTCACCAGGATGACCGTTTTTCCCTTCTGGTGCAGGTCAACAAGGAGGTCCATAATCTGAATTCCTGTTTTCCGGTCAAGGTTGCCGGTTGGTTCATCGCAGAGGATGATTTTCGGCTCATTAACCAGGGCCCGGGCTATTGCAACTCTCTGCTGCTGCCCCCCTGATAACTGGTTGGGACGATGGGAACTCATTTCCTCGTCAAAACCGACTGATTTGAGAACTGCGGCCGCCTTGCCTGATGTGTCGCGGTGCTTATATCTGAGTATCAGGGGGTACTCTACGTTCTCATACGCAGAGAGCAGGGGGATTAAGTAAAATTTCTGGAATACATACCCGATCGTGTCCCGGCGCATATGTGTCCGTTCCAGGGGGGTCATCTTCGCAACATTTCGCCCATCAATATGGAGCTCCCCGGTTGTAGGGACATCAAGGATACCAAGCTGGTTCATCATGGTAGATTTACCGGAACCGGAAGGTCCCATGATCGCAACAAATTCGTTCTCCATGATATCGAGTGATACATGGTTGAGCGCTGTGAAGTCCCCACTCTCGAGGTGGTACACTTTCGAGACATCCAGAAGGCGGATGAGTGGATTTTCGCTCATTTCCAATCCTTTCATTTCCTCTTCAGCTTTGCAACGATCCATTTCCGTTTCATCCAGAGGAGTATTCCAACGACGATAACGATACCCAGTGCAATCACAGGATAGAATGAACTAACGCCTCCTCCCCTGCTGCTGCCTCCAAATCCGAAGATTCCCCCGCCACCCGGTGGGCCACCGGCGTTTGTCCTTGCTGTAGCGCTCCCCGTTGTCCCACTACTACTGGTACTTCCCGAGCTTCCGCTGCTACCGGAACTTCCCGAGCTGTACCGGAGATCGAGGTTTTTTACCGTAGAGAACGAATTTCCATCCGCATCTTTCCACTTGATTTGCAACGGCACGTCGGATAGATCGGTGCTCATGAAGGTTAGGGTAAAACTTGAAAAGTCGTCTGAGGCCAGAGATCCGATCGCATAGTCTGCATAGGGTTCCACGGGCCTGGCCGGCGAAAGCACGGTCAGTACCATGGACTTTGCATCAGTGATTCCGGCATTATTCACATCGCCGGTCAGCTTGTAGGAGGACCCAGAAGAGGTGATTACGATGTTATTGACAATGGGGACAGCGGCCATCTTATCTTCGCCAATATTCAGGGGAAGGACTGCGTCAACTGCGTGGTCGTTGTTACCATTGTGGTACGTGATATGAAATGTCAGGTCTGATGCCTGGTCAGGAGTGACCTGGAACGGGACCATCTGTGAACTTCCTGCAGGAAGTGTGGCAACAAATTTCTGACGTGGTGAGACGGTACTGCTATTTCCTGTCGGGGTTATGGTAATATCTGTCAGCGCTCCGTTCCGGGAATTAACAAGGCTCAGGTTGACACTATCCTTCTTTCCCAGGACAAAATTATCGGGCCGGTCAACAATTGTTGCTTCAAGATCTTTTGAATCGACTTCGAGCTCAAAAGGATAGCTGATACTCCCGGCTTCCACTGTTGAAACGGTAAATACCGGGAAATAGGTCCCGTCCTCACCTGAAACTGCCACCCGGAATGAATAGGTCATCTGTGACCCTGGCCCTACGCGGACATTGGTGTTATACGAGCCCTTGTTTGTGACTGCAACATGAGTTTCAAGAATGTCAGGTTGTGACAAGGTAACGGTCTGGTTACCAGAGTTTGTCAGGGTAACCATGACTGTTCCCGTTTCGTAAGGAAAAAACACTTCCGGGTTCAGCTTAACTGAGGTCACATGGGTCTGGTAAATGCCATCGCTGGCAGATATCGTACCGGTAGAGGTAGCTGCCGTTGCACATGCAAGAATACTGCACGTTGCTATAAGAAGAATTAAGAGATATTTTCCCAAATCTGCCATCAAAGAACACCTTTGTTATTATTACGGAATACCATGGTGATTCCACCAGGACTGGAACATAGCTATATGTAAAGTATATTTTACATTATGGTATTTAAAAGATACCTTAAATCATGTCAGAATATTCAGGATATCGAAAGACCTGCGTCCCGGGAGCTGCAGACCGGTTCCCTGGCGGAGAGTCATCAGGATTAGTGATTTTGTTGCAGGAATCCCAGGGTTAAATTTCTGGATTACCCATTGTTGTGCAATCCTTTGCACCCAACCATAGCTCTATTACGATACAGGCAAGATTGAATGTCATGGCAGAACAGCACCCGATGCCCTATATTATATTCCTCGTGCTGGTAATTCCCGCACTCTGGCTGTTTTATACAGGGATCACCGATCCTTCCCAGGCAATTCTTATCCTTGCTGCAGTAATCTGGATACTAATCATTGCATATATTTCTGCGTCGGTAAAAATTGCAGACCAGTGGGAACGGGCGGTCATTCTCAGACTTGGAAAATTTACCGGGCTGAAAGGGCCGGGGTTATTTTACATTGTCCCAATGATCGATAGAGTCGCCTACTGGATTGACAACCGGGTCATTACCACCTCATTCAAGGCAGAAAAAACACTTACAAAGGATACCGTTCCCGTCGATGTAGAGGCAGTATTATTCTGGAAGGTCCTCGACCCTGTCAAGGCTGCACTCGAAGTCGAGGACTACCGGTCAGCAATCAGCTGGGCATCACAGACGGCTCTCCGTGAAGTTATCGGGAAGTCATTCCTCTCGGACATGCTGGAGGGCAGGGAAAAAATTGATATTGAACTCCAGAAAATTATCGACCGGAGGACAATTGAATGGGGCGTCCATGTTAGTTCGGTTGAGATCCGTGACGTCCTTATCCCGAATGAACTCCAGGACGCCATGTCGATGCAAGCCCAGGCAGAGCGCGAGCGACAGGCACGGGTCATCCTCGGGGACTCTGAACGACAGGTCGCGGCAAAATTTGAGGAGGCCGCAAAGACCTACCAGAATAACCCCGTTGCCCTGCACCTCCGGGCAATGAATATGCTCTACGAAGGACTCAAGGAAAAAGCGACCCTTGTTATCGTTCCCTCTACCGTCCTTAATACCATGACACTCGGGGATATGACCGGAACAGTCTCCCTTGCCAAAATGTTCTCTGAAACACAACCACAGAAAAAACAGGTTCCCGATATAATCCCTGATCCAAAGGACCAGCCAAAAAAGCCCCGGTCAGATACACCCAGGGAGACAGAGGGCGCCCTCTGACCTCACGGGAGGAAAGATACTATTACAAAACGGGCGGAAAACCAGGAGCACCTTTATTTTTGAACCCGATTTGCAGGTATATTCCGACTCCGGCAAACGTTGTATTTCCCGGTTTCAGTCCCACCAACGTTTTTTAGGCGGGGAAGGTTTTATAGATAGCGCAGGGATAGTATTCATCCGCACGTGACCTGATCGGTCCAATTGATTCGGATCTGGAATTTAAAGGTAATCTTACCATTAATTTTCCGGTTACTTCTCGGTACCGGTAATCCTATAATTTTCAACAGTTACCCGCCAAATCACGGGTGGAACTCTGCAATCCCATGGTTCAGGTTCCTTTCGGGATAGCAACTGGACCCGATACCCTTATCCTTGTGTCATTCCTACAATTGTTCGATAGTCCATGCAGAGTGAGCACTTCCCCCACCTGACACCGTTTAAACCCTCTGAAAAGATGGTCATCTGGTTTATTATCGATTTCTTCATACTCATATTGTTTCTCCTGCTCTGTTGTATTGCCCCGGTTGTATCAATACCAGATGTTCCGTTGCTGGCTGTTGCCATAATAGTGGGAATTATCCTTGTTATCGTGGTGCTTTACCTCATCTGGGTGAAAATGTACTATGACAGCATGTGGTATGAGCTCCACGATGACGAGATGAGGTGGAAACGAGGTGTAATTTTTCGCAGTACGGGCATCGTGCCGTATAACCGGATAACCAATATTGACATCAAGCAGGGGCCGGTAATGCGGGCACTTGGCATATCGACCGTTTCGGTACAGACCGCAGAAATTCAGGTGCAGTGGTCCCCGAGATCCGGATCGAAGCGATAGTGTATGCTGATGAACTCCGCGAGTTAATCCGCAGCCTTGTCCGGAGCTGTTCCGCAGCAGGAGACGGCACGGGTACCGGTAAACCTGAAGTAAAGGGGCCTGCATCACCGGTCCACCAGCAGATGCTGGAAGAACTGAAAGCTATCCGTGAACTTCTCGAGAGAAACGCTTAAATTTCCAACGGGTATTAATTTATCAGAATAAATCATTCATTTCTCCTGTTTACGCATTTCTGGTTCCGCTGACATACGCTCAAATCTATCTTGCAAATTTGGTCATTCCAAAATTTCGTCACGCTCCCGGGCTCCACTCCTCTACTTTGGCAACCCTAGTTGAGATAGGGGACGATCTCCAAATTTCTGAAATTTTCAGGAATACTGCAGTTGAACCCTGCCCAAAGGAGATCTTATTGGGGGTGGGGCAGGGAGGGGGTGAAACCCCCTCCTGTCTGATATATTTTCCCTTCTTTTTTTCTTAAAACGCAGGATTTCCCCTGAAAATATTTGATCTGACCCCAATATAAGGAGATTTTTAAGGGGTATTTTTATGGTTCGTGTGTGAACTTAATGTTCATGTCTGTTTCAACATATCCACTTTTCTTATAATTCAGGGTGTTGGCCTGCCCTAAATGGATAAAATAATAACTGGATTTGCTGGGTTCAGAGCCTGGCCTCAATGCCCTTCCATGTGCTCCGGGATAGAAAACTTCCGGGTGCGTCTTCCTCCATTTCTTTGTACATGGTAAACGGCACAGCGAATGTCAACACATCGTCCCCCAGGACATGCATCACCTGCTGGCGTGCGGAAGGATCGGTAAGACCGAGAACAGCCCGGGGTTTTCCAGACGCCCCCTCTTTATAGGGGAGCAGCATAACCTGGTGGCAGCCTGCACTGGCAGGAATTATCACGCGGCTGAGGTCCCCGTACCGGAAATTTGCCAGGGTTACAAGGGCTGAAACCTGGTGGGGATTTGCGATAAACACAATAACCCGGGGCACTTCGTCCGGCTTTACTTCTTTGAGCGGTTTGAAAATTACGTAGGTATAAGGGATGTCCGTTACCGGGAGGTTATGAATGAACTCTTTCACCAGGTTCGGGGTTTTCCGATAACCTTCGCCCAGGAGGAAATGTTTTTTTATCTCAGGATTGGGGATATTATCTGCCAGATTCTTTAATTCCTCGCAATGGCACCCGAGGATCCCGTTTGAAAGGAAATGCGAAAATCCTTCAATTCCTCCGGGAGAGGTCACAAAACAGTTACCAAACCCTGCTCCGGTCCCTCCCCCGTTACAACCGAACGTCTCCCGTGATACGGCAGCAGTTCGGCCCTTTGCTGCCTGGGCAAAGAGAGACATGAGGCATCCCCTCTTCCCGGGAACAAACGATAGTGCTGGTTCAGGCTTGGTATCAGACCAGATGACTGCAACGGGTGAGAATTTCAGATGCAATAGATCAGCGATAATGCTTTTCATTAGATATCCACTCCTGATTCAATTGTAGGTAAATTTTGAATATAAGTCCTTGTGGAAAAAAGATCCTAAAATCAGGTGAATCCGGAAAAAGTCAGTCATATCACATAATGGCATGAAACACTACCGATCTGAATATAAAAAGTGCCGATTGGCACTGTAATCGGGACTAACGGACTAAACGATAATCCTGTGGTACGGGTCGTTTTGAATAACCAGGTGTTAACCGTTTCCATTCTACCCGGTATTCCCTGTCAATCCGGAATTCCCCGGGAATATTTTTTTTATCCCGCACTGCATCTTCTTGTCAATAGTCAACCCGTTAATTCGCCCGCTGGAGAGACGCGATGATCCCTATGAGGCAAAGGACGGTGAACAGTACAAAGGCATATCGCACACTCAGGGTAACCGCCGGGTAATACTCATAAGTGATCTCAACATGGCCAATCACAATCGCAAAGATCATCGTGGCAATCCCCATGGAAAGCATCTGGCCAAGGAGTCGCATGGTACCGACAATTCCAGAGGCCACTCCATAGTATTTCTTCTCGACAGCACTCATAATCGCATTCGTATTCGGGGAGGTGAAAAAGCCGAAACCGGCCCCTATCAGCACAAGGGCTCCAAGGATATACCAGAGAGGGGTCGCATCGCTGATGAAAATAAGGAAAAAAAGCCCGACTGCAGACAGCCCCATGCCAACCGATGCGATCACACCGGGATCGATACGGTCTGACAGTTTTCCTGAGAACGGGGAGATGACCGCCTGCATCAGCGGGGCTGCTACGAGGACAAAACCTGCGTACACAGGAGAGAATCCCCTGGAATACTGGAGGTACAGGCTCAGCAAAAAAGAGACCGCGTAGGTTGCACTGTAATTGATAAGGGCGGCAAGGTTGGAATATGCAAATAACCTGCTCCTGGTGAACAGTTTCGTTTCCAGTACTGGAAATTCCCTCCGGTGCTCGTAGCTGAGGAATAGTACTGCACAGACCACTCCTGTAACAATCAGAATGACACCGGTAAGATCAGGGAGGGTGGTGAAACCAAGCATGACCGCAACGATTGAGACCGCGTACATCACAGACCCACCGATATCTAACGGTTCCCCCCTGCTGTCAGCCCACTCTCCTTTGAGTTTCCAGAGCACCAGTATGATGGCGAGGATGCCGATCGGGACATTGATATAAAAAATACTCCGCCATCCAAAGTGTTCTGTCAGAAGGCCGCCCAGTAGAGGCCCTGTTGACAACCCGATATAAACTGCGGTAATATAGATACCAAGCACTTTCCCACGTTCACCGGGGGGGAATACCGAGGTAAGGATGGCTACGGCGGTGCCGAAGATCATGGAGCTTCCGATCCCCTGGAGGACTCGTACCAAGATGAGCATCCCGGAAGATGCCACGAGCGTCATTACAAACGATGCAGCGGCAAAGATTACGATACCGATAAGAAATATTTTTTTTCTCCCGTAAATATCTGCGATTTTGCCAAAAGGCACGAGAAAAATTGCTGATGCAAGCAGGTACGCGGTAGATACCCAGGAGAGGGCAATCGCGTCCATGTGAAATTCTGCCCCAATAACCGGGAGGGCAATATTGACCGCAGACCCGTCAAACGGCGTGATAAAACCGGCAAGAATCGCAATCAGGAGGACAACACGTTTCCCGGCCGGGGAGACGATCTGTTCAGACATGCTGAACAGTCCCGGCTGATCGGGAATAGTACGTGGTGTTCTGGTACCGCTCGTCATTTCCAACCCTGAAAGTCCAATATCTTTACCTTATCATCCTGCTGAATTGAATTTATTGGCGCTGAAAATAATCAGTGGCGACCATAATTCACTGATATCCAGCTGCTGACCCTGCAAAGGCAGCGAAACGAGAGTTCCCGGCCCCGGCAGACGACCAGCAGTCCTCTCTTGGAGCTGAATAGTCCGATTGCTGTGACACCCCCTAGTCGTCGATTCATATATACTCCCTGAACTGTCAGCGGACATCGTAGTACTGCACAGGTTCTATACCTTCAATGCAATGTTTTTAGATGGTACACAGCAAAAAATATTCTGCATTATTGATAACGGAGTGAACAGCTATACCAGGAAAGACAAGGGTAATCACGTATATTATCGCCTTAACAGCCGTTACAGTTATTTTCCTGCAGACGCTGTACCGGAATTTTTATAATACGTTTCCCTGGTCGGTCAATGCATTTCATACCGTAAAATACAAGGCCAGCCTGGGTTTCATCCATCCTGACAGCCTGACGTTCTGGATCCTCCTCACCGGGTTGATCCTCGCCCTCCTTGTCCTGTATGTCCACCCGGTGGAGCAGGAACATGGAAGAATGATGTGACATGATCGGGGCAACCCTGGAAAATGTAAACAATGCAATAGAACACATAACGAATCTTTGAGTGAACTCGCATGGCACTGTTAAACCGTGAAACAAAATTGCTGTTATTCCTGACTATTATCGCAATAATCAGTAATATAATCCCCTTTTACCTGCTCCTGAATTATGGAAGGCCGTGACAATATGGTGGTTTAAGCCCGGAAAGGCCGCCTTTTTACCGATCTAATCCCGGCTTTCCTATATGGTAACGGGCCCGGCCTTTTTCGGCCGGACTTGTCTCCGGAGAAGGTAATGTAAGTTCTCCCCCGGAGGAACCGATATGAAATAGAGATAGGCAACAGCGACAGCGGCAAGCGACCCGATTGTATGGGCCACGTCGTCACCGATTATGTCAGAGAGCCCGTCATTGTATATGGTATGATTCAGCACATCGTTCGATATTTCTACGACCTTCCACATACCCCCGAAAAAGGCCATCAGTAGAAAAATAGCTATAAGTATTGTTGTTTTCCGGTACCTGACTCCCCACATATCAAGGAGGAGAAAAAACACCAGGATAATCAGGCCAACCGACAGGCCGGAGACAAAATGTGCAACCTTGTCGAACAGGGGGAAGGTGGGCGACCAGTACCACCGCATCACACCGCCTGCAACATGGAGGAACAGGGAAAGGGCAATGATACTTTTTACGCCGAACGGCAGGGTGATTTTTAACAGTTTTTCAACCAGCAGCGGGCATAGGGAAATTATCATAACCGCGATAACGGCATACGATCTGGCAATATCTCCTATCTCAATCGCCCATAACACGAGGCCAAAAAAAATTACCTCAAATATCAGGAGAATAAGTAAATCCACCGTATTTAAAAAATATTTTGATAGTGCCATTTCAACATCATAAATGGGTCTTTTTATTGGAAATACTTTATTCAGGAGCAGCTTACCGGTGCAGGATTGCCCGATCAGGTCGGGGAGTTTTCTTCTGTCTGCCTGGCAGGGCAAAAATTGCAGATTGAATAGAACACTTCTTTTTCCTTGTCCCTGATCAGGCAGTAAAAATCACTACCCCTCTGTTCCACGGTAAAACCCCCGGGAAACGGCATCCCGACAGGGTGACCGGGTTTATCGAGTACGAACATCGTAAATGCAGAAATCAGGTAATAAAACAGGCGCATCCTGGGATTGCGGAGACCAGGATTCCTTTCAAACTGGTCATCCCAGGAGAAACAGCCATCAGGGATTATCCTGCAATAATCGCCGAATAACACGGGATCACGAAGGGGCCCGGATGGTGGACAGGACGCTCCAGATCGGTAAAGCAGGAGCAGGGCATGGTGCATACCGAAGAGCTGCTCGATAAAATAGGGACGGATCGCCTCCCGGTAGGGGGAGGGGAGTTTCCGGATCTCATTGTATAACCGTCCTCCAATCAATTGTAAATCAAAATTTGAATAACGCCCGATTTCTTCCGCAAGGATACCAAGGAGCTCCTTTTTTGTTGTTGCAGAACCAATCCGGAGGGCAGTTTCACGAATGAACGCAGCTTCGCCTGGATACTGGTCCATCAGGATTGATACACGGGCATCTGTATTCATACAGGTATACTACTGTTTCGCACAGGAGGGCGTAAATCCAGCTGATCCTACACGATTACTGAGGGAAAAACCATGGCTATCCCTGCAGGTAATTATTCAAAATGCAATTGTACTTGCAACAATGCAGCAATGGATAGGATAACATTTTTTAAAATAAAATAGTCCTCTGAAAAAATATCAGGAGGAGGAAATCCTAATACACTGTTGAACAAAGGCATGGGAATAACCGCTAATTACCTCAAACGGTATCATGCCTCAACCTTTTTTATCCCCGGCCACCTAACGGACAGTTATGAAACTTCTTGCATTCAACGGAAGCCCCCGGAAAAAATGGAACACAGCACAACTCCTTGAGCATGCACTTCTGGGTGCGGAGTCAGAAGGGGCAAAAACCAGGTTATATAACCTGTACGATCTTGATTTCAAAGGTTGTATCAGCTGCTTTGCCTGCAAGCGAGCCCAGGGAAAAAGTTACGGGCACTGCGCTGTGAAAGACGATCTTCATCCAATCTTTGAAAAGATCGAGAAGGCCGATGCAATCCTGATAGGCTCGCCAATCTATCTCGGTATCACGACCGGAATCACACGCTGCTTCCTTGAACGGCTCATCTACCAGTACCTTGTCTACGATGAAGAGCGATCCTCACTGTTTAAAAAAAAGATCAGAACTGCATTCATTTACACTGCCGGGGCAACAGACGAGTTAGTTCAGGAAATGGGTTTTGATCGGAACGCCAAAGGTACTGAGATGGCGATGGAAAGGATCTTCGGGTCGTGCGAATCCTTCTTTGTCACCGACACGCTCCAGTTCGATGATTATTCCAAGTACGTTGCCCCCCGGTTAGATTCGGAGGCAAAGAAGGAACGGTACAAAGAGCAGTTCCCGCTGGACTGTAAGAAAGCATACGAACTCGGGGCTCGGCTAGTCCGGCAGGAAGAGTAATTTTTCCTGGGAAAGATCCGGTGCTGTCAGGAATTTCTCCAGCCCATCCAGCGCATTCTGCCTCTTTCGCTCTCTAAAAGGGTTAAATGCATGGCCCGTTCTAAATTTTTAGAGATACTTGTGCCCAGGGAACCGATGCGTGAGTCCGGATTAGAACCGTAATTATTTCAAAAAAAAGATTATAATGGCAGAAATCCAATTGAGGATATACAAATAGGTTTAAGATCTGCTTATATGCAGCATTCACTTTCCACAGAAAATTGGGTCATTTTAGGAGCATGGAGTTACAAAAGATTCTGACACACTAAATAAAATCCCCATAGCAGCATCCATCACTCAAGATTGGATTTTTTTTTGAAATTGAGCTCTGTAGAAATCCACCCAAATATATCTTGCAGATTGGGAATTCCAAAATTTCGTCACGCTCCCGGGGCTCCGCCCCGCCGCTTTGGCGACCCCGGTTGGGATAAGGAATGATCTCCAAATCTCTGAAATTTTCTTCCAATGCCCCAATTGAACCCTGCCAATGAATATCTTATTGGGGGTGGGGTAGGGAGGGGGTGAAACCCACTTCTTTTTAACACAAAGCAAAACAGGCAGATTGATTAGACAGGCTGTGTAAAAATCCAACAGAGAGCCATGCGATCGTATGTTCTCCCGTTACGGTATTACCTGTTCCTGCTCCTGATCATCGTATTGATGGTCCTTGCAGAATTCTTCGCTTCGGCAATGGCCTCCGAGAGTCTCATTCTTGTTGTAGTCAGCCCGTTTGCCGGCACCATATTTGGAAAAATCTTCAATACTCTTTTCCTGGCTATTCTGATACTCATCCTTTACACCGCCGGGGCGTATCTCATCGTTCGGAAAATGCCGGATGAAGCATCCCGTTTTACCGCTATCAGGATTTTTACGGTAATACTGCTCGGTCTTGGCCTGTTGCTTGGTCTCATGGAGTGGGTGGAAGATCCATCACAAATCGTGCTGGTCCTTGGTATCATATGGGCCGCCATGGTTGTTGCACTCCGTGATCTCATTCAGAACATGGTCGGCAGCCTAGCCCTCCTAGTTACCCGGATGTACCGGATCGGGGACAGGATACAGATCAAGGGAGTATATGGTCTTGTCATGGATATCGGGTTCTTTAGGACAACCATGATGCAGCTTGACAGGGAATCGGGGGACCATCCGAGCGGGCAAATTGTGACCGTCCCGAACGGTATCCTGTTCCGTGAAGTGGTCATGAATACCAGCCGGGAACTGACTGTTGCAGGGGACGAGATACGGATCACCCTCCCCTTTTCTGCCGATTTGCCCCGTGCCCGGTCAGTCCTTTTCGATGTGGTCCACCGGCACACGCGTGAGATCCAGGTGCAGGCAGCAAAGGAAATCGAAAGTCTCGGCGATAAAAAATTCCTGCCTTCGTACGAGACGAGCCCGAATGTCTACCTTCACATAGACAATTACCAGGTCCTCATGGTGCTGAAGTATTTTACCTCATCCACCAGGCGGTCGGAGATCAAAAGCCGGATTATCGAAGAAATATCCCGTCTTATCCCGGAGATTACAAAAATTGACGAATAGGTATTCCGGCTAAATTATCCGGTTATCAATCCCGTTTTATTGGATGTACCCGTAGAAACCGGGAATAATTTTCGAACCGGTAAGGTCTGCGGCACCCGGGGGTGTACGGCAGGATTTCGCTACCCGTAAGAACAAAAAACCCTCAAAATGGTATTTTGTGAAATCCAGGGGGCCTAACATCCCAGGAAAAAATGGAAGGTTCAGCCCCTCTTTGGAAATCCCTACCTCGACCGCTTAAATGTATCGATAGCAATATCCGATGGGTTGTCAGTGTTCCGGTAGATCAGCTGGATCTCGTCAGCAGATATGATGACCCCGTTACTGAACCCATCCGGGTATTCCACGGTTTCGATGGTCTTTCCATCCCGGCCAAAGACACCGGCAAACTCCTTGGTCACCGGGCTCCCGTTTATCACGTAATCAATGTGGCCTTTGAGAAGCCGATCCGCCTGTTCGGTGACATTCATGGTCATTGTGCCCTGGATAACCTGGTACCCGGAGTCTGTTTTCATGTAGCCCGTTGAAATCCCTGACCAGTTCCCGAAAATGTCTGGCATCACCGAAGCGGCAAAGGGGACTCCGGGGCTGGTCGCTGTTGACCGCCTCAGCGAGTCGATGACAACCCTGGACGGGTAGACATTGTCCCTAAAGGTGAGCTCGATCTCGTCAGCAGATAGTATTACGCCGTCACTGAACCCGTCAGGGTTCTCCACGGTCTTAAAGGTCTTCCCGTCCAGCCCGATTACCCCGGCAAAGTTCTTGGTTACTACGGTTTTGTTCAACACAAACGTGACCTGTCCCTTGAAGAGGCGGTCGGTCTGTCCGGTGACGTTGATGCTCATAATATCACGGGCGACCTGGTACCCTGATGTATCCATGTAACCTTTCGAAGACCCGTTCCATTTCCCGAGAAGGTCTGGCATCGGCTGAATGGCAGGTGTGGCCGTCTTGCCGGAAGCTGTAGACCGCTTAAGGGAATCGATGGTAATGGTGGACGGCTTGGCCTGGTCCCTGAAGATAAGTTCTATCTCATCGGCTGATATGACAACCCCGTCACTAAACCCTCCCGGGTACTCCACGTCCTCGATGGTCTTCCCATCGGCACCGAGAACCCCGGCAAACTCCTTGATCACCTGGCTCCCGTTTTCCGGGAAGGAGAGCTGACCTTTGAAGAGGCGGTCTGTCTGTTCGACAACATTAATCCTGATGACCTCATCAGTGGCCTGGTATCCGGATGCTTCCACGTAACCTCTTGACATTCCGGTCCAGTTCCCGACAAGGTTGGGTAGAACCGTGCCGGCCGGAGTTGCAGCCGGGGTGGCAACCAGCGTAGCAGATGCAGGAGTAGCTGGTGTTGTTTGCGTTGTCAACGGTGGTGTTGACGATGTACATCCGGCAAAAATAACCATGACGACGAGGAGAATAAAAAGGAGAACCAGTTTCATGCTAAAGCATCTTTTTCCGCTCATACATAATTTTCGGTTATGAAAAATGGCCCCAGGGGAATTCAAAGAATGAGTGGATAATACAGCGTTGCCATCACTTTTAACTTTGATTCCTGGAGACTCCAGAAACTATTCGTATCCGTCAGCAGGGCAACAGGGACATAACGAAGAAACCATGCATTATTTAAATCAACATGCGGAAAGTTTCGATCATGTCCCCGACATATCCTGTCCTCTTCTTCATTGTCGTAATTACCGTGATCTTTGCTGCAGGATGTACCCAGCAGGGAGATCAGCATCAAACAGTACCGGTAACACCTGTTGTGAAGGTTACCGTTCCGGTCGCGACGCTCAGTAACCCTGATGCCACCATGTCCCGTAAGCTCGATGACTATATGACGGCCCTTGCGGATGCCGGCCGGTTCAGCGGAACGGTGCTTGTGGCACGTGGCAATACCGTACTGCTCTCGAAAGGATATGGTATGGCGAACTACGAGTTCTCTGTCCCCAATACACCGCAGACCGTATTGCCTATCGGCTCGAACACTAAGCAGTTCACTTCGGCCGCCATCATGAAACTCCAGGAACAGGGGCGGCTGAATGTCACCGACCCGGTCACGATGTATATCCCCAATGCCACAAAATGGAAGAACATCCGGATCTACCATCTTCTGAACCACACTGCAGGAGTCCAGTCAGACGGGGCATTCTCCATCACAGACCCGACCGATCTAACACTCCCTGAAACTATGGAGAGAATAACCTCCCTGCCCCTCACCTTTGAGCCCGGATCGGGCTACACGTATTCCAATAACGGCTATATCGCACTGAGTTACATCATCGAGCGGGCTTCGGGTATGCCCTATGGAGATTACCTGAAAAAGAACATTTTCCTGCCACTCGGTATGAATAGCACCGGGCAGGACAATGCCCGTAATGTTTTCTCCAACCGTGCGTCCGGGTATACCACAATGAACGGAAAGCAGATCCACTATGACCTCCAGAACATTCACAATTCCTGGGGCGCCGGGTCCATCCATTCCACGACCGAAGATATGTTCCGGTGGGTACGTGCCTTCCACACGCCGGGAACGATTCTTTCTCCGGAGTCTACAGCTGCGATGGTGGATAACCATTACGGGATTGAGAAGGGTATTGTGAAGAACCGCACCTACAGCGGCCATGGTGGTCGAAACTTCGGGTTCACCTCCTACACGCTCTATTATCCTGAAACAGACGTGAGTATCATGTTCCTTTCAAACCATGACCGAACCCCGATGGGCCCCCTGCCAAACGAACTCTCGGCAATTGTTTTTGGTGAGCCGTATTCCCTGCCACAAAAAATCGATCGAAAGGCGGTCCCGCTAACCACAGGAACACTCGTGGAATATACCGGGACGTATGCACCAGCATGGGAAAAATCCTGGACAATCACTGTATATGCTGATGGCAACAACCTGTTTTATGATTCGGTTATGCCAGGGGATAAAAAGGTCGAGCTCTTTTACGAGGGTAATGACACGTTTTTTGTAACCCCGGAGTCCAACGATGCATTCATATTCACCCGTAACACTTCCGGGAAGGTTGACGGGCTGAAGATGTATACCATGGAAGGCGTATCTGACGAGTCAGAAAAGGTGTCGTGAAGAACCTGATATGTATTTTTTTTAGGATTTGGTGACCCGAAGATCAGACGTTACTCCCCACCCCGATCAAGCGTAACCAGCCCGGTTTTTATCCAGGGATAGGAATTTGAGGCAATATTCGTGGTCTGTCCCGCGATCGTTTGAGGATTTTTTTTGATAATATACCATTTCATGGTGTGTATTTTTTTGTACTGAATTTTGGAAAACTCATATTTTTTATTACACGAGGATTTGTTCAAACGTTAATGAACACGGAAGAGTATCTGCTTTTATATTCGACTCCTCATGATCCGCTCCATCACTTTTGGAACCACCATCTAAAATCCTGCTCCATTGCCCAGCACACCGGTCTCAGGGGTCGTGATGCCGGTGATCCCGAGGATCTCAACGCCGCTTGATATTCGATACCTCCTTTTACAGAACAGATATCCTGGCAGCGGCTGCAGAGATAGCACTCATTCCCCTGTTTCCCATGCTGGTATTCACCTGTCGGGCATACTGCTTCGCATGCTCCACACCCTGTGCACTGTAGTGTTCTCTGAATTCGAAAGAGGCTCTTCCATGCAGCAAGTGACATAAGTGCCCCGTAAGGGCAGGCATACCGGCAGAAAGGCCGGTAGAGAAAGACTGAAAGGAGGAGGAGGGTTAAAAAGAGGAGGGACGGAAGACCGCTTGGCGAGAGGAGAAAGATGTCCCGCACCCCATGCATAAGGAGAAGGCTTGTGAAGATAAGATGGATTATTGCCAGCATGGAAAGCAGGATAAAAATACTAATGATGATTCCACGGATTATCATCATGGTATATGATTGGCGAATGATCCACTTCCTGCCAGGAAGCCAGTAGGGGATCTCCTGGGCAGCCCCGATCGGGCAGGCATATCCACAGAAACTCCGCCCTAATAGCAAGGCAGTGATAATAAAGAAAGAGAATACAACCGATACAAGGATGAGTGGTGCCTTGAAGTCCTTGAGCTGGTAGAGTCCTGCCATGAACTGGAGAGGGGTCATCGGGGCAAAGAGTATGACTCCTGATAGGATTGCAGCAGAGAGGACCGCAAGGCGGAGCTTCCTTGGAAAACGCTTCCTTATTAGAAGAAACGGGACAAGAAAGACAACGCTTATTCCAAAGATAAAACCAAGGATCCTTGGCGCGTCATCAATAGGCATAGTAGTTGATTAACAGAAAGGATGATGAAGGCTCTGTCGGCCTATTGGAATCGGATGGATGGAAGATATTCATTAAGAGACTTATTAATGATGTCCGACGTGGTTCTTAAATCATCGAGGTCATCAAGAAAGAAATACAGGCCCGAAGTGATTGAAATGACAAAATTGCATATCAACTGAAGTATGGCAAACACATTATAGACTCCCTGGACTCATATGAGAGTGATGCCTGGTTCCAGGGCATCACTGCAGCGGTGCATAAAAACCTTGATAATGCTGATCAGAGGCTCCTCGTCTAAAGGATCAAAGTCAAATAACCTCTTGTTATAGCATTTTACAATCTTGTGAGTATAACAATAAACCCAAGCTTAACTTTTTATCTTATAAAGTTAATAAAAATATTTGTAGAGTTTTGGGGATTATTTTCTGCGTCAGGAGTATACCAAGATAGAAGGGTTGGGGAGCAAATTAGGGGTAATACGGGATATAATCGAGTGGGAAAAATTTCGACCATTAATTAGCGATAAGTATCAAGACAACAAAGAGACTGGAGGGCGCCCACACACCGATGAAATCCTGATGATAAAAATGCTGATTCTGGCAGGTTGGCATGGTTTATCAGATTATGAGGTCGAACTCCTTGCAACAGATAGGTTATCTTTTCGACATTTTCTAGGGTATCCGGAAAAAATACCTGATTGCTCTACGATATGGGCATTTTGAGAAAATCTGACGGAAAAAAAGGCTCTGTAGAAACCCTGCATATTTTTTTAAATAAAAAAGAGGGGATATGTAGACAGGAGGGGTTTCACACCCTCACTGCCCCACCCCCGATAATATATTCATTGACAGGGTTCAATTGGGACATTCAAGGAAATTTCGGCTCTATAGAAACCCTAGTCAGTAATGAAAATCCTCTGTTTTTTCAAGAATCTGTCAACCGAGTAAACGATGCATTTAAGCTTTAATTCCTTAACCTGACTTCTATAGAGTCTGCTTTTAATTTCATCCCCAAACCTTCGTTTAATAACAGAGAGAACAGTTTCAACCTTGTTACGTTGACCGTATCGTTTTCTATCAAAATTATCAGCCATCTCT
>CAIKOD010000055.1 GCA_903828975.1 uncultured Methanomicrobiales archaeon
CCTACCCGTCCATTTCTTTCTACAAGCAGTTATTTTAACCTTTTGAAAGAGGAAGAACCAGCGTAAAGCCGGTAATATTCAACCCATTACGCAGAGAATAAATTTTCCGTTCTGAAAAAAAGTATGGTGGAGATCATACATCAAGAATAACCCTCATTCAGAAAAATCCAGAATCCCCTCGAATCCCCAAACCCACACCTCCCCACCGTCCAATCGAACATCCATCTAACTATTCTTCTCCTTTTAATTAAAACTCCTGACTGCCCAAAACGGGCAGGAACTACCAAACCATGTCAGACTTCGTTCAGAAAGCCGATGTCAAGCGGTCGGTCCGTGTCATCACGACCAAGATTGCTGATGTTGCCACATTAAACACCCTCGTGCAGGGTGTGATAGATGCAAACTCGTTCCAGTGTGTAGACCACGTTGTTGCCGGAGAAACCCACCAGGGCATTACCCGTGGAACACAGTCATTTGGAATCCGCGTGGTGTACGAGAATCCCACAACCCTGAAGAACATGGGTACAGCAACTGCAAAGGCATCAACCGTTGCAGGCTACACCGCAGCTTCAACTGCTCTTGTCGGAAACACGGCACTTGCGACCGCAATCGGCGGGGACCCTATCCAGGATACTGAAACCGAAGGGTATTCAATTTCCCTGAACTGCCACGACGCAAATGGCGAGGACTATACCGTCACGTTCGCCAGGAAGACAATCACCGTTTCCTCGTACGAGGACAATGCGATTGTCGCCCGCGTGAATACCTGGGCGAACACAAAGCCCGCACTTGCTTAGACGGGTGTGAAAATGGCAGGGGTTCCGGGGCAGTCTTCGAAACCTTTCGTGAAATCCCAAAAACCCCCTGCCTTTTCATCGAGGTGGCCGGGATGGACGTTGAACTTCTTGTTATCGTTCTTGCGGTAGTGCTCCCGCTGTACCCGTCGCTTTTTGTGATCTATGAGCGGATCGGAAAATACGAGGTAATTTGTGCAGAGTTCGAGGCCCACCGCGATGAACACCAGAAATCAAAAGAGGCATATCATGGAACCAGAATTAACGAATTTTCTTGAAATCCTCATCGCCCTCATTGCTGCCGGGTTTGCGTATATCCAGCACCGGAGAGCAACGAGTGCGATCGCTGATACACAGCAGGCACAGCAGAAGACCGAGCAAGTACTGAGTTACTTCGATGCTACTGACGACACCGTTACCGTCGCTCCGCCAGAGGTGCAGGGCCGGTCGTACAAGATGGCCGACAGCACGAAGCGGTGGCTGACGTTCGACCATTCACCGGTTGAACGCGAAAGCCTGCTCAGGCAGGTGGCTGAGGCCGAGGCCGAACGGCTGGACACGTACACGATCACGGTCCCGGCCGGCTGGTACGATATCGAGTACGGGCTGATCAAGGGATCGGGTGGCTCGGGGAAGGGGACGGCTGTATGAACCGCCTGACGAAAAGGAAAAAATTAGTCATCGGAGGATGTGTTTTCGCAGCAATTGTGGCAGGGCTGGCAATAACAGCAGCCCCAGCCCAGGCCGCATTGGTCGGTATCTCCTTCATGGGATCTTCTGACCAGTCACTTATCGGTTCGTCAGATATGACGTGGACGGTATCGAACGGCGATCTTTCGAAGACTCCTCCGCTTGCCCTCGGGCAGGAAGTATTGAGTGCCGGTTACCAGGACAATTACATCCTCACCGGTCCGTCGCAGTACGAGAGCTCGCAGGTGCTGAACAATTCCGATATCGTCCACTTCGATACGATGACCCAGGTGCAGTCTTCCGGGCCCAGCCTCTACGAGGAGAGCATGATGCTCCACTCTGTCGGTGCTGCTGCTGCAGGTGTGACCTGTGGTGCAGAATCGCTCGATGTAGAGGGGGCGAACTTTACCGCGACGCCGTACTGTGAGACGGTGATTACGGAATCGATGTTTATGACCGATGATTTATCGTATCGCTCGGTTGGATTTATCAACCAGGCGGACCTTGAGATCCCGGACACGTTCGCATTCACTGCTATAGGTTCAGGGTCGGGAATGGGATCGATGAGCTTCGGTTCGAGGAGTCTGGCTGGGATTGGTTCGACAAGTGAACTCGGGTATTCGAACTCTTTCGGTAAGGACCTCATGGCTAACGGCCGGTTCAACATCGGGGAGGATGTGCGGTGGAGCTCGTTCGCGAAGACGTTTGATGTCGTGGAGTAAAACCCGGATTTTTAAACCAGCTCTCTTTTTTTGGAGTAGTACTGAATATCTACCTCCGTGAACGATAATGGCTGAAAAAAAGAAATGCGAGTACTGTGAAAAAGACGCCATCGGGTACCAGGGATACGGGTGCTGTGCTGCCTATGTATGTCTGGACCATGCCGACAGGTTTGTCCTTGACCTTAAACCCGGGGAAAAACTGACATCCGGCGAATGTTACTTCGAGCGGTTCGATAACCAGGGTTAAACCTTATTACTATAATCTCCGGTAAAATGTGGCCCTTTAAGAAGAAAAAAAACCAGGTGGAGGAATTGGCCGAGGTCGTCGCGAAGGTTGGCGAGATCATCCAATGGATGCAGCAGAACGAATGTTACCCTCCCGCAGTAATTGAAGGATTGAAAAATATAATGGCTGACTGTATTCGGGTTCAAAAACAAATCGAAGACGATGAGAATTTTAACCGGAGATATTACCATAAATAACCCCATGGAGGGGCGAGTTCCCTTCTACCTGGAATCCACCAATTGGCAATACTGCGTTTAAACGAGGCTTTTTATGGGATACTGGAAAAGAATACCCCACAATAGAAGCCCAAATATAGGTCGGATCTGATGAAAATCCCCGTAAATAGCCCTATTCAGCATCAAAACCAAACGGAGGCAAATGCGGGCTCAATAAACGAACGAGAGCGGGGTTAAAGTGGTTGGGATGGGTAATATTACCTTTTTTTAGGGCGTTTAAAGTAATCCGGGTGTAATTTGGGTTGTTTTGTCGGTTTTTTTGGGGAGTGGTGGGGAGGCCAGGGGAAAGTTGCAGAATTCCAGGCAACGAATATCTACAGATCTTATCCCATACGGGGCATAAAAAATAACCAGCCAGCCGGATGGCAATTACGCCCGTATCGTTTTATTTTCCTATTTGGCCACATGGATAACAACGGACCCGTTTTCAATACTCCAGCTAATTTTGTCTCCCTTCATGAGTTCGATCAGGATACTTGAGGTCGGGACATCAGGCCCCTTCCCCTTTCGGTAGATTTCAGCATGGCGCTTTTGGCACTAATATGGCTCTTATGCTTCCTGGATTTTCCTCCCTTTTCGATATCCGCTTCGGGGTTCATGGCGCTTCTGGCGCTTTTCTGGCTCTTTTACCCAGAACATAATGGACCCCTTTCCCGTGAATGCCTCTCTTCTCAAAAATTCCTTTTTCTACGAGATCCGTGAGGTCCCGGCTGGCGTTACGCATAGAATTTTTTA
>CAIKOD010000056.1 GCA_903828975.1 uncultured Methanomicrobiales archaeon
AGAGGCAATAATAATCGAGCAGAAAAAAAATGCAGAGATAGCCCTTTGTAACATGATAATTTCCCAGGAGTACTATACTACCCCATCTGGGTTTTCTACCTGTGGTTTATTATACCTTTTGTGAAGGGAAGAGTACGAAGAATGGCCGGGATAATGCTGTCCCGGCGCCTGAAAAAAGTGTTAATTCTGGCGGTTCATTATATCCGGTGGAGGTTTTACCCGATTTCCATTAACCGGCGAAAATGATTCAAGGATCTGGTGGGTGATCCTCGATCCAAGCGTGGGAGTAAGGGACTCGAGCCAGAGAAAGAACCCCACTTTTGGGGGTGTCCTGCGTTCATATTTGAAATTTCCCTCTTTGTCCTGGACCATTTTCAGGTATTCCCGTTTTTGCCTGGGACGGAGATACACGAGAGGATCATACCCGGGAAGATCAGTCGCAAGAATTACCTTTGAAAAATTTCTCATCAGGTCATCAAATTCAAGTTTCTCGCCCCTGATACTGATCTCATGTTCTTTACAGAGGGATTTTATTGCAGAAGGATAGAGTCCGCCAAAGAGAATTTTTTTAACAAGCACGGTAGTTTCCCCGGGATTGGGGGTGCTCCTGGCATTGATCTGGTTGCTGACCTGTGAAAAGACTTTGTTTCTCTCCCAGTCATGATATTGAAGGTATTCAAAAGGCTTTTTCTGGACCAGGGCGGTTGCCAGGAAGGTTTTCCTATGGTCCCTGGCCTGTTTGTGGTCCTTTCCCTCACCTTTCCGGTTTACCAGGGCTTTTATCTGCTCACAGGTAATTGTCTGGATATTGATATTGTCCCTTGATTTCATCAACCGGCGTACTACTGAAAAATGTGAAATATCAAATGATGAAATCAGCAGGAATGGCACGCCCGGCTGGGCAAATAAATATCCTAGAAGCCTTTTTTTATATTCTACCTCTATTTCGAATTCTTTTAAATCAGATGGTGAAGTAACGACCTCTCCAAAAGCGATCCGGTTTTCATTGTCAAGCAGGAGCAGATCAAATTCTGCGAGGTCCTGGCCATTGCCCCGGATGGTAATATCGCCGTTTCTTGAATAGAAAAACCCGTTCTGGCCAAGGTGAATATTTCTTCTCCCCCTTGGGGCATCTGCACCCTTAACTGCCACCCCACCAATTTCATCAGTCGTCTCTGCCGCATCCAGGAACATCTCGTAAACGATCGCTTCAAACCATCTCCCTTCTGCAGTCCGCATATGCTCAATATCCGGTGAAAATAGCTTGTTTTTTTCGACATTACTAATATGGCGTATGGCGCGGGCAGAGAACGATTCGTCGGGCTGAAAAAAGGAACGATTTTTATTAAGCCAGCGAATCAGGTCTGTCATTACTTATCTATTATTTATTATTTGTGGTTTAAAAATACTCTCTTTAGCAGGAGAATCCCGTAATTGCCGGGCAAATCACAAGGACTAAAACTAGCAGGAAAAATTTACTATGCTTTTTTGCAATGCTGCTCAGGCTATCATGGAAACAATCCGGTCTCGCGCTCTCCGGTTACATAACGAACGGGGTGATGAAAAGAACGCGCACATTTCAGCACTATACCCTATTTTAATTCTAAATCCATCTGCAGGAAATGGTTTCCTTTTCGGCAAATGAGCAAATAAAACAGAATTCATCTGTGTGAAATAGTTATATTTTGTGGGAATGTTTATATAGTTTTCTTACCTTGTTTTAATGCTGTGTGGCATGTACCCGTGGGTTCGTAGCTCAGTTAGGTAGAGCGCCTGGCTTTTAACCAGGTGGTCGGGGGTTCAAATCCCTCCGGGCCCGCTGCCACGGTACAGCCTGTGGGTTTTTATTTGGTGATGCATCTGGAGGAGACGCAATTTATGAAAGAGGGGGTTTTTAATTGAGCACCAAGCTGAATGTGCTTGAACATGTAATGGTGCCGGACCATAAGATCATGAGTGAGGAGGAGGTTAGCACATTATTCTCCACCTATAAAATCACGAGCGAGCACCTGCCAAAAATATATCATGACGAACCAGCGGTAAAAATTATCGGATCAAAAGTAGGGGATGTGGTACGTACCATCAGGACAAGCCACACCGCCGGTATAGCTGAGTCATACCGGCTTGTCGTAAAAAGACCCAAAAAATAAAGGGAGCTGATATTTCTGATCGACAGAAGCATTTTATCAAGGGCATATTTTTCACGGGAGCATGTGGCGCGCCACCAACTTGACTCCTACAACAATTTTCTTCTTCGCAACCTCCAGAAAGTTGTGAACGAGCAGCGTGTCATCGAGACTGACATCGAGATCCGTGGTAAAAGTAATATACCGGTATGGGTTGAACTAGGCAAAATCGCGGTGCGGAAACCGCTTGTCCGCGAAGCAGACGGATCGCAGGGAGACTTATTTCCAAGCGAAGCAAGGCTCCGCAATCTGACGTATGCCGCACCGATTCAACTGGAACTCACCCTTGTACAGGGGGAGGACCGTCAGGAACCGATTATGACCACGATCGGGCAGTTACCGATCATGATCGGTTCTACGTCCTGTAACCTCTTCGGCATGAGTGATGATGAACGTGTAACTCATGGTGAAGACCCCTATGACCCGGGCGGCTTTTTCATTGTCAACGGGACTGAAAGGGTCCTCATGACCCTTGAAGACCTTGCATCAAACAAGATCATGACGGAATTCACCGAGCGGTATAACGAGAGGATCTATGTGGCAAAGGTATTCTCACAGTACCGTGGGTACCGTGCACTGGTCGTCGTTGAACGGAACAGGAAGAACCTGCTTGAAGTATCGTTCCCGTCAGTTGCAGGGCACCTCAAGTTCGTTGACCTGATCAGGGCACTCGGGATGGTAAGTGACCACGATGTCGTAAACGCGGTATCGACTGATGAGGACATCCTGACCTTCATGATGCAGAACCTTGAGGAAAGTGAATGCGACAGCGTTGAGAGTGGGGTAATGTATGTCGGTAAAAAGCTTGCACCGAACCAGACAAGGGATTACCAGCGGAAACGTGCTGAATTCGTGCTGGATAATTACCTGCTCCCGCACCTCAACTACCTCATGCCATTTGGCATGAAGGAAGAAGACGAGGGATACCGGGAAACTATAGAGAGTGTACGCCTTGCCAAGGGACATTTCCTCGGCCGGATGGCCGAGGCCTGTTTTGACCTTGTGCTAAACAAGCGCAGGATTGATGATAAGGATCATTACTCTAATAAACGCCTGAAACTTGCAGGGGACCTCATGGAGGACCTTTTCCGTATATCCCTCAACCGTCTTACCCGGGATATAAAGTACCAGCTTGAACGGGCGAGTATGAGGCACCGGGACCTCTCCATCGGCACAGCAGTACGAGCTGACGTTCTCACTGAACGTCTGTTACACCCCCTTGCCACCGGGAACTGGGTCGGCGGCAGGACCGGTGTTTCTCAGCTGCTTGACCGTGTCGATCACATGAGCGTGCTTTCCCACCTGCGCCGTGTAATCTCGCCACTCTCCCGTTCTCAGCCCCATTTCGAGGCGCGAGACCTTCACCCGACACAATGGGGCAGGATCTGTCCGAGTGAGACCCCGGAAGGGCCAAATTGTGGACTTGTCAAGAATTTTGCCCAGATGGTTGAAGTAAGTAAAGGGGTCACAGATGAGGAAGAAGTGATCAGGATACTCTACAGCCTTGGCGTAGACCAGATCAAGGGGGATGCCAGATGAAAAAATCAAGAGTATTCGTTGATGGTGCATTAATCGGGCTCTCCGACGACCCGCAGGTGCTCGTTGCCCAGACCCGGGCAATGCGGCGGCAGGGTGCGTTGTCAACCGAAGTGAACGTCTCCTACAAGGAATTTAATAATGACGTGGTAATCCATACCGACAGGGGCAGGGCGCGGAGGCCGCTGATTGTCCTGCATAATGGAAAACCATTAATAACTCCGGATGATATCGAAAAACTGCGTAAAAATGAGATAAATTTTAATTATTTCGTCCAGAAAGGGTTCATCGAACTGATCGATGCAGAAGAAGAGGAGGACCTTTTCATTGCGATCAATCCGGAAGATATCACGGTCGAACATACCCATCTTGAGATCGACCCTTCCCTGATTCTCGGTATCGGTGCAGCACATGTCCCTTTCCCGGAGCACAACGCAAGTCCGCGTGTCACCATGGGTGCAGGGATGGTCAAGCAGGCACTCGGGTTCGCCGATGCAAATATGAAGCTGCGGCCTGATACCCGTGGCCATCTTCTCCATTATACCCAGAAACCTCTCACGCACACCCAGGCATCGGAACTGATCGGTTCCGATGATCGCCCGGCCGGGCAGAATTTCGTCGTTGCCATCCTGAGTTATGAAGGTTTCAATATTGAAGATGCGTTGATCTTTAACCAGGCGTCGATTGACCGGGGCCTTGGAAGATCTCATTTCTTCAGGACCTATGAAGGCGAAGAACGCCGTTATCCCGGTGGGCAGATTGATCGGATCGAAGTACCTGATGAGGAAGTGACCGGTGCCCACGGGGCGGATTCCTACAAGAATCTTGATGAAGACGGAGTGATCAACCCGGAGACGGTCGTCGCTGAAAAGGATGTCCTGATTGGGAAGACTTCTCCGCCGAGGTTCCTGGAAGAGCCTACCAGTGACCTGATCACCGTCGAAAAACGGCGTGATACCTCAGTTACCATGCGGAGCAACGAGCATGGCATTGTTGACACCGTTATTATAACCGAAGGCGAGAACAGCTCACGCCTGGTTAAAGTACGAACGAGGGATTTGAGGGTCCCTGAGGTAGGGGATAAGTTCGCATCCAGGCATGGACAGAAGGGAGTTATCGGACTTATTGCGTCCCAGGAAGACATGCCATTTACAGAGGCAGGAGTAGCTCCCGACCTGGTCATAAACCCTCATGCCATCCCGAGCCGTATGACGGTCGGTCACATGCTGGAGATGATTGGAGGAAAAGTTGGTGCACTTGAAGGGCGCCGCATTAACGGCACCGCCTTTAGCGGAGAACTTGAGGCCGACATTCGTGGTTCACTGAAAAATCTCGGTTTCTCCCATAATGGTCGTGAGATAATGCATGATGGCATCACCGGGAAACAGTTCAACGCTGATATCTACGTCGGTGTGATTTATTACCAGAAGCTCTACCACATGGTCTCTTCGAAAATGCATGCCCGTTCCCGCGGGCCTGTACAGGTCCTTACTCGCCAGCCTACTGAAGGAAGGGCCCGTGAAGGGGGTCTCCGGTTTGGTGAGATGGAACGTGATGTGATGATTGGACACGGTGCTGCTATGGCGTTGAAAGAGCGCCTTCTCGATGAGTCCGATAAAGTAACGGAATACGTCTGTGCCCATTGTGGTATGATAGCGATGCTCGACCGGAAATCCAATTCCACGCGATGCCTGGCTTGCGGGAGCGAGACCGATATATACCCTGTCGAGATGAGTTACGCGTTTAAGCTACTCCTCGATGAGATGAAGAGCATGGGTATTGCACCCAGACTGAAACTAGAGGACGTGGTGTAGGAGGGGAATCATGCCAAGCCCAAAAAGGATAGGAAAAATTGAATTTGGCCTGCTCTCCCCTAAAGAGTTCAGGACGATGAGTGTACGGAAGATTATCTGGGCTGATACCTATGATGATGATGGTTTCCCGTATCCGCAGGGACTTATGGACTTAAACCTCGGGGTAATTGACCCGGGACTGAGATGCAAGACCTGCGACCAGAAGGCCAGCGAATGTCCCGGTCATTTCGGACATATTGAACTTGCAAAACCGGTCATTCATGTCGGGTATACACGCCTGATCAGAAAGCTCCTCCGTGTGACGTGTAAGAGCTGTTCACGACTTCTTCTCTCCCCCGAGGAGATTGAAAAAGTTGTCGGGACTGAGGAAGATGCGACAGGCGACGTGCTATCGGAAAAAGACATCAAGAAAGAAAGGGTCTGCCCACATTGCGGGGAACAGCAGCTGAAGATCAACTTCGAGAAACCTACGACGTTTTCAGAGGTCCAGGTTGAGGAAGGCAAAAAGATCGAGCACAAACTGACACCTGCTGACATCAGGTCACGCCTTGAGAAGATCCCCGATGAGGACCTCCGGCACCTTGGTATCAATCCTGATGTGGCACGACCTGAATGGACAATTCTTACCGTGCTGCCAGTGCCACCTGTGACGATGCGACCTTCGATCATTCTTGAGAACGGTCAGAGGTCAGAAGATGACCTGACCCATAAACTGGTCGATATTATCAGGATCAACCAGAGGTTCAAGGAAAACCAGGATGCAGGAGCACCCCAGCTGATCATTGAAGACCTCTGGGAACTGCTGCAATACCATGTAACAACCTACATGGACAACGAAGTGGCTGGTTGCCCCCCGGCACGCCACCGGAGTGGCAGGCCATTAAAGACGCTCTCGCAAAGGCTCAAAGGAAAAGACGGACGTTTCCGCGGATCACTTTCCGGTAAGAGGGTGAATTTCTCCGCACGTACTGTGATCTCCCCTGACCCCAACCTCAGCGTTGTGCAGGTCGGGATACCGCTGGCAATTGCGAATGAAATGTCGATCCCGGTGCATGCAGCGCCGAATAATATTGATGAACTCAAGGCAATGGCCAGGAACGGCCCTAACCGGCCCACCCTTAACCATCCCTGCGGGGCCAACTATGTTATCAGGCCGGACAAACGCAGGCTCCGCCTTGCGGAAGGAAATCTGGACACTGTCGCTGATATGATTGAGCCGGGGTGGACCGTGGAACGGCAGCTCCGGGACGGAGATATTGTCCTGTTCAACCGGCAGCCATCCCTACACCGTATGAGCATCATGTCCCACCGTGTGAAAGTAATGGACGGGAAGACATTTCGGTTGAACCCTGCCGTATGTCCGCCATATAACGCGGATTTTGATGGGGATGAAATGAACCTCCATATCCCCCAGACACAGGAGGCGAGGGCAGAAGCCGCAATACTTGTTGCAGTACAGGAAAATATCCTCTCACCCCGGTTCGGTGGTCCGATTATCGGGGGCATCCACGACCATATATCTGGGGTATTCATGCTCACGAACCAGGTCCGCTGGTTCACACGTGAAGATATCCTCTACCTGCTGAAGTCTACACCCATCGAGCACCTTCCACCCCCGGTAAAGGAAGAGGACGGTGTGCCGATGTGGACCAATAAGCAGGCATTCTCTGTCATTTTACCCGATGGGCTCAACATGGTCTTCAAAGCAAGTTCATGTGCAAATTGTGATACCTGTAAGCGGGACATGTGCGAACGTGATGCGTATGTGCAGATAATCGATGGACAGCTTAAATCCGGTACAATTGACAAGAAGGCTATCGGTGCATTTGATGGCCAGATCGTCCAGCGTATCATCCGGCAGAACGGGATGAAACGTGCAGCAGATTTCATCGACGATATGACGAAACTCTCTATCCGCTCGATCATGCTGGACGGGTTCTCGTTTGGTATCGATGATGAAGACCTCTCGAAGACCGAATATGGGCAGATTGCCGAGGTCCTTGATGGTGCTGTAATGGATGTACAAAAACGGATCCGCATCTATGAAGACGGGCAACTCGAACCGATGCCCGGTCGTACTCCTGAAGAGACCCTTGAGATGCAGATCATGCAGGTCCTTGGAAAAGCCCGTGACCGTACTGGTGAGATTGCAGGCCGTCACCTCGGGCTTGGGAACAGCGCCGTGGTGATGGCGGTGAGTGGCGCGAGGGGTTCGATGCTTAACCTGACCCAGATGGCAGGTTGTGTCGGCCAGCAGTCCGTCCGTGGAGAGCGTATTATGCGTGGGTACGATGACCGGACGCTCCCCCATTTCAAGAAGGGGGACCGGGGATCAGATGCCCACGGGTTTATTAAGCACAGCTACAAGGGGGGGCTCAATCCGACGGAGTTCTTCTTCCATGCAATTGGTGGTCGTGAAGGGCTTGTGGACACTGCAGTCAGGACATCCCAGAGCGGGTACCTGCAGCGGCGCATGATCAATGCATTACAGGACCTGAAAGTAGCATATGACGGGACTGTCAGGACTACCGGCGGTCGTATCATCCAGTTCGTGTATGGTGAAGATGGCACCGACCCCATGAAGAGCTGCTTTGGTGACCCGGTGGATGTAAAAGGGATTGTAGAAAGTGTTCTGAAGGAGGAGGTATAGATGACTCCCGAACAGGAACTGGTCATTGACAACGAGTCACTTCCGGTTAAGACAAAGGAGCAGCTGAAAAAGTTCCTCGCAGAGAAAAACATCAGCGATGACCAGTTTGCAGAAATTATTGAGCGGGTCAACTCCGAATACCAGAGTACAAGGATTGAGGCATGCGAGGCAGTAGGTGTCATTGCTGCGCAATCCATCGGAGAACCCGGCACCCAGATGACGATGCGTACGTTTCACTACGCGGGTGTCGCCGAGATCAACGTTACCCTCGGGCTCCCGAGACTGATCGAGATCATGGATGCAAGGAAAGAGCCAAGCACCCCGACGATGACGATCTATCTTGAGCCTGACTTTGGGGCAGACCGTGACCGGGCCCGTGAGGTAAGCTGGCAGATTGAAGCGGCGACCCTCCAGGAATTCGGGGACATAACTATTGATATGGAAGACATGCAGGTCGTTGTCCACCTGAATAGTGCCGTCTGCGAAAAACGTAAAATTTCAGTCAGCACGATCATTGAAACCGCCCCGCGGAAGATCCGGGAACGACGCCATTACCGTGATTTTGAACATGAGTCCGATGAAAAAGATGCGTTCATTAACTTCATGCCAAAAAACCGTGAGAGCTACCAGAACCTTTTCCAGCTCGCCGAGCATGTGAGAAATGTGATCGTGCAGGGTATCGATGATATCGAACGTGTTGTCGTCCGCAAGGAGAGCGGGGAGTATATACTTTATACTGAAGGCTCAAATCTAAAGGATGTATTCGATGTCGAAGGTGTGGATACCAGGCGTACCCGCACCAACAACATCAATGAGATTTCACAGGTCCTTGGTATAGAGGCTGCCCGGAATGCTATCATTCACGAAGCCGTTTCCACACTCAATGAGCAGGGTATCCTCGTTGATGTCCGGCACATTATGCTCGTCGCCGACATGATGTGTCTTGAAGGTGAGGTCAAGCAGATCGGAAGACATGGAATTGCGGGCGAAAAGGAGAGCGTGCTCTCGCGTGCAGCATTTGAAGTTACCGTCAACCACCTGCTCGATGCAGCAGTGGCAAACGAAGTGGATGAATTATCCGGTGTCACTGAAAATGTGATTGTAGGCCAGCCGATACAGCTGGGGACCGGAGATGTAAAACTAATAGCGAAACCTATGAATTAGGAGAATTGCAATGGATTTTAATGCTTCATTAAGAAGGGCGATCAAGACTGGCGATGTCCTTCTCGGTCAGAACAAAACAGAAAAATGTATTGAGTCAGGAAAAGCCCAGATCGTGGTAGTGGCAGCGAATTGCCCTGTCGCGTTCCTGCAGACCATAAAGACAAAAGAAGGTCTTTTTGTACATACATTTGAAGGTTCGAGCGTTGCGCTTGGCAAGGCATGTGGGAAACCGTTCATGGTCAGCGCTCTTGCGGTAATTGACCCCGGCGAGTCAGATATTCTTTCCCTTAAGAGGGCATGATATGGTCGAAGTCAAACTGACCGAGGACTGCATGGGTCTGATCTCCCAGTTTGAACGCCTGACTGGTGCAGGGAGCCGTGACTGTATAATTGACGACCGGAATAACAGGATTATTTTTGTCGTGAACCCCGGGGAAATGGGCCTTGCGATTGGCAAAAAAGGGGCCAGCATTAAAAAGGCATCAGAAGTCATGGGGAAAAAGATTGAAGTCGTGGAGTACTCCACCGATCCGACACAGTTCCTGAAAAACTGTTTTCTCCCGGCACAGGTGACATCTGTCGAATTCGAAAACGATGAAACAGGTGAACCGGTTGCGCACATTGAGGTAAGGGACGAAGACCGTGGTATTGCAATCGGCAAGGAAGGAAAAAATATTTTCAAAGCGAAAAAACTCTCGCAAAGGCAGCATAATATAGGGGATGTCCAACTGGTTCCCCACGAGAACGAATAAATCCGTGCTTCGACAACAAACTTTTTTTTATATCTTTTCCTTTTAGAAATAGATCCTTTCCGTTTTCGCAAACCAGATCTGGTGAGTAAAACCCCCTGTCCCCTGTGTGGGAAATGCCGTGGCCGGGAAATAGTAGGAAAAAATGGCTCTGTAGAAACACACATGAACGGGTGTTCACACCCCAACCATGAAAATGCCTGTTTCAAATCTCTTTAGATTACGGCTCGTTCGGACATTTTCATGGGAAACCCTAAGCGGAATAAAAAAATTAACAGAACCGCTCAGACAGGAGGGGGTTTCACCCCCTCCCTGTTCCACCCCCAATAAGATACTCTTGGGCAGGGTTTCAATCGATTTTTAAAATATTCCATATATTCCAAGACTTCGTCTCTATCCCAACCGGGGTCGCCAAAGCGGCGTGGCGGATTCCCAGGAACGTAACTAAATTTTTGAATAATCTAATCTACCAGATAGATTGAGAGGGTTTCCTATGAAAATGCCTGAACTGACCCCAATATAAGGAGATTTTGAACGAGCCATTTTCAATTGTCAGGGTGTGAACTTCCCGTTCATATCTGTTTCAACAAAGCCTAAAAAATATTTTTTTCCTGGAAATAGGATGCCATTATTCTATCGATGCGAAATTTGATGGTTCTGTAGTGGTTTTAGATGCCGTCGGTATAAGTGCCCCTTCCTATTCCCGTTTTCAACGCCCTTATATACTTGTACCAGTAAAAAAATCAGGGGATCCCCTGGTGATAATTCAAACTTGTTGAAATAAAAGCGGGCCTGGGGGGATTCGAACCCCCGACATCCGGGTTAGAAGCCCGGCGCTATGTCCAAGCTAAGCCACAAGCCCAATTGGCTCTCTAGTATATGTCAGGCTCTTCCTATGTAACTATCGCCACATAATGCATTAGTACCACCGATTGCTACCCGGGCGATAAAAAAAACTGGAATAAAAAAAGAGTTCAGGTATTATCCTGCGTGGTAACTGCAGCACTTTACAACCTCAACGAAAACAGGCGAAAACATGGAGTCCTGTGTAACAGTTTTCACCGAAGAGTTGCAACAAAATTTAACTTTTACCCGTGCTGACATGCGCTCCCGCTCTTCATAAACAACTCCCGGTGAGTACTCGATCAGTCGTTTCATCGTAATGGTTATCCCGACAACATCCGCGACGATCCCCTGGTCTCCAATACCCAGGTCTTCCATGTTTGTTGATGTCAGGAAGATGGGTGTACCGGGTTCAACACCTTTGAGTGTGATGACATTATGGGTACTATGAAGTTCAAGTGTCCGTGCCCTTCCCAGCCTGAGATCCTTGATCACATCGTGAGAAATTCCGGTTAATGCTGTGCATTCCATGTAATTCACCCATACATCGGAAGGTTCTCTTTCTTCGGTATTGTTTCCTGGGATTGCACTTCCTCTGCAAGTTTATGCATCGTGGCCTCGATTTCTTCGGCCTGTTCAAGCAGGGGCTTGACATCGAGGTTAATATCGTACATTTTATTGAGGACTTCGATGGTTGACGCGGATGCCCGTGGGTCGGGTGCGTTTATTGTCTCCCCAAGGAGGCCATAGGCCGAAATCCCCCGAATCTTACACTCTGTAAGCAGGCTGCTCGCAATGCCTGATATGCTCCCCATCGGGAGGATGATTGTGCTTTCCTGGATACGTGGCAGGTCCTGCTCTTTGGTGGCAACACCGAATACACGTTTTTCGGTTTCGTTCGTGATTATCCCTGCAATGGTGACAATTTCCTTGATATTGAATGGCATCAGCCAGTCCATTATCCCGTTTGAGACCTCGTAGCAGATCATGGGGTGAATTGGAATATCGGCGACGATGACCACAAGTTTTTCCTTTTCATATATCCGGACCGGGACATTAATGACACCTTTGTTCATCATAGCAAGCGGAGGGAAAAATTTGCTTGTCATGCTGCCGATCTGCTGGAATTCCAGTTGATCAACCATGTACTGGAGGGCTATACTTCCCACAAGTCCGCTCCCGGGAAATCCCATGAGGACGGATGCTCCTTCGGCGGTCAAAGGTTTTGAAAAAATCTTTATATCAAAGCCAGCTTCTGGTGACATTAGATTAACATATACGACCTTACTAAAAAGTATTATGCAAGAGTACCCGGTGAAGAGGGGTTTTTCCAAGAATTTACCTGCAACAATGGTTGAACAACTGATGGAATGCTTCGGTATAGAGCCAAAAAATAAGGATGGGCATTACCAGATTAGTTACGGGGCACTAAAAATCCTCGATGCCTCCCTTGGAGCTGATGGGAAATCCGTTATTATCAGGACAGAGTCAGACCTCACGGTTTCTGATGAGGCCATCCTTGATACGAACAGGCGGTTCCGGAAATACCTTGAAGCTGTAACTGGCTATACAACAAAAGAAAGAGCTAAAAAGGCAAAAACTGTAGAATAACCTGCTATTACTTTTTTTGGTATACCTGTATCGCCTCCCCGCACCGCAAAATTGGCCATCCGTTTATCGTAATCTCCTTGTTTGAACCTCCGATCAATGAGGGGGGTATGGTAATACCTCTGTATATAAAATTCCTGACTGTTTATTTCACGGTTGATTGTTCTATGATTACAGAACTTTGAATACATGGCATGCTACGACGTACGATAATTCATTTTTCACGAGCGTGATGCCCCTTCCGGCGTTACCGGTGATTTTGAGATTAAAAAAAACGTGGTATTTGAAAGGAAACTCAAAGGGCGAGGAAAAATTTTGGAGAGATGGTTTCACTCAATAATTATCGCTGGTTTAAATGGTAAAGCCGCCGCTGCTTTTGCATACAGAGCGGGATCTGCCGGGACTACCTTAACCGGGATACCGAATTCCTTTTCGAGGAATGATTTAGCCATGTTAAAAATATTCTCCTCATCCAGGTTACCGCTGGTAAGGGCCTCCACAATCTGGGGTGGAAGGCGGTGGATCAGGGTGGTGCACTGCTTTATGGCATCAGTGGCATCCTTACCATGCATCCGCATGGTCTCATCCTTCATGATCTCTTTGATTACCTGGCTGCGGTCATCCGAGCGGGCAATTGTTTTGAATATGTCCTTTTTCCAACCGGGAGCAATACAGAGTGTGAGCGAGGCGGGGGTTATCTGGATCAGTTTCATGATCGTCTCAATATCTTCTACCGTCCGCGACAGTAATTCTTCTGCAAGCTCGATTTTTGGATAAATACAGGAATTATCCACTTCCGGCCACGCTGCAAAGGAGGCAAGTCCCATTTCACCGGTTTCAGACCAGAGCTGTTCTGAGGTGAACGGGATAATGGGGGCCATCAGCCTGATCCACACGGAACAGAGTTCTTTTAATGATGCGTGCCCCTTCGATCCATCAGAAAGCCTGCGGCGGTACCATTTCAGGTCTCCCTCCACACCAAAGAACGCTTCCTGTAAGGCTTGCCTGGTCTGGAATTTCATCAGAGACTCAGTTGTCCTGCCGATATGGTGCTGGAGCCTCGATATCAGCCACGTATCAATTTCGCAGTCCGCCTCGTCAGCTTGGGAAGATTCAATAATCGTATACCAGAACCTCTCGATCTGTTTTTTGGTCGAATTTACAAGTTCGTTCCTCCAGTCGAAATCCTGCCAGGGCTCAGCGCTTCCTACAAGGAACATCCTCACCGTGTCAGCACCGAACTCCTGGACTGCATCCTCGAGCAGGAAGACATTTCCTTTACTCGATGACATCTTCGCCCCGTTCAGGAGTCCCATTCCAAAGACAACCATCCCTTTTGGCAGTAATGGTTTTGGGAATATTGCAACATGGTGGAATATCTGGAAGGTCAGGTGGTTGGAGATTAAGTCTTTTGCCGAGAACCGGTAGTTGTAGGGGTACCAGTAAAGAAACTCTTCCCTAATTTTCGCGATTTTTTCCATTTCAGGGAGATTTGGAGATTCTTTTCCAAGGAAAATATATCCGAAGACTTCAGGGGTGAGGACTTCGGGAGCAAATTCACGGATCCGGTGGGCAATTGTGTAATAAGCCATATAGATTGTCGAATCTGAGAGCGGCTCAATAAGCCATGCCGGGTCCCATGGGAGACGTGTGCCAAGACCCACCCGTCGCGTGCATGCCCAGTCTTTAAGCCAGTCAACTGTCCGATCAAACTCCACCCTTACTTCCGGGGGTACGAGGGCCATATCTTTCAGGTGTCTGGATACCTGTGCTTTCCATGGTGGATCACTATACTGGAGGAACCACTGGTCGTGAAGGATCTTCACGTATACGCGACTCCCGCACCGACAGACCACCGAACGGTTGTCAAACTCGTACATAACGGTGGACCCGTATTGTTCGATCATTAGGGCCGCAACATCATCGCGGGCAATCCGGACGGGTTTACCCCCATAGGTATCATAGAGTTTACCCGACGAGAATTCTGCAGCATAGACCTCCTGGGTCAGTGTCTCCATCCTTGAATCCAGTTGGTTTTCAATACCTTCACGTTCTACTGCGTCCTTTGCAGGGATCTGCCCGTACCCCGGGACGGTGATGAGCGGGACCGGCTGGATATCAGGATATTTCCCCGCCTTCTGCAGGTCCCTTAATGCAATATAATCGAAGGGTGCATGTGCCGGGACACTCATCACTACCCCGCTTGCCATATCGGGATCGACAAATTCTGCAGGAAGTACTGGCACTTCCCCGCATAACGGATGAAAAACTTTCTGATCAATGAGGGAAGTCCCCGGAATCCGCTCAAGAACCTCGACCGTGTGGTCCTGCAGGAGTATCTTATCTGCGGCCTCCTGGCTGACGATCCAGGTATGGCCGTCCACGTTAACCTTAACATACGTAACGGCTGGATTGACCCAGAGGTTGGTGACCCCGTAGATAGTTTCGGGCCGTAGTGTTGCGGTAGGGATTAGCGAGTCACCGTACTGGAACATGACAAGGGTGAACTTCAATATCTCTGCCTTGTCGCCTTCGAGGAGGTCATGGTCCCCGACCGGGTTCTCGCACTGAGGGCAATACCGGACCGGGTGGGCACCTTTTACGACATGGTTCCCCTCCCCGAGGAGCTTCCATTGCCATTCAATAAACTTGCTATAGGTTGGGTCGACCGTGGTGAACTTTCGCCGCCAGTCAATGGAGAGCCCGCAGCTCTTCATAACACGCATGTACTCCTCGCTGAAATGACGGACTATCTCAAGAGGGTTGATGAATTGTGCCAGCACTTCCGGAGGGACCTTGTAAAGGTCACGGTACAGGTGGATTGCTTTCTCATCCCCGCGCGCTATCCGTTTGGAAATGCCAATGACTGGTGCACCCGTAACGTGGAACGCCATCGGGTACAGCACTTCAAAACCTCGCATTCTCCAGAAACGTGCAATTACATCGGGAACGATGTAGGTCCTCCCATGGCCGACGTGCATTGCACCGCTTGGATAGGGGTAGGCCACCGTAATGTAAAACTTTGGGCGGTCTGATGGGTTCGCCTCAAATACATGCTCCCATTTTTCGCCCGCCGTGGCCTCGAACTGTTGCATATCAAATTCGCTCACAATATCACCCAATTTATTTCAGAATTTCCCTGGTGTAGTATCCGGTTATACTGGTCTCAGTTTAATTATGTCCCCCTGGTTGTACCGTTTCAGCATCTCCTGTGCAATGGTACTGTTCTTTCCAAGGTGGATCTCGCCGGTCTCGTTTACCGTCGCTGTGAAAAGGTACTCTTTTCCCGCGAATACATCAACAATTTTACCCGCCTGTTCGGGAGAAATGATTGCCAGCTGCTTTTTGTCGACACGGATTTTTATCCCTCCGCTGAGGTGGAGTTCCTCTTCCCCTGGTACCTGTGCAGGCTGGGGCCTTTCGGCCTCGCTTCTTGGCCTGATATCAATTCCGATACCTACCTTGTTTACAATTGCTGCAATATTTTTCCCGCCTTTTCCGATCGCGGCTGGGACATCCTTATCATCGATATAAACGACAGCTTTCGAGTCTGAAAGCATCCGTACATCGACGGCACCATCAGAGTACCGTCCTATTTCCCTCTGTATCTCCCGTTCCGTGATCTTCCAGCCCGAGTTCTCATCCTCCTTCTCCTCAGCCTGAATTCTCAACGATGTTTCCGCTGTGGCCTGCTGGGACGGTGCCGAAATAACGATGGTCTCTCCCTCATATTTGAATATCTCAAACGCGAGCTCCCCGGTTTCGTAGTTGCGGACCATTGTGACCGGACGGAGTTGCATCTCACCAGCCATTCCTTCAGGCACTTTTATCGTAAATTCAACATCGTAGACCTTCAGGATTTCACCCTTGTCTACAAAGATAATGGTGTTGACTATTTGTGGGAGGACGCCAAAATCCACCCTGTCTGAAAAACGCTGGAGGGCATCGTGTGCACCGATTGCATGGACTACCCCGATCATGCCGATACCTGCAAGGCGCATATCGGCGAACACACGGAAGTCCTCATGCTTCCTGAGTTCGTCAAACACGACATAATCAGGCCGTACAAGCATAAGAATATCCGCAGTGTTTTCCATGCTCCCTTCAAGCATGGTATATTGCGTGATGTGGTCTGGTACCTGTAATTCTCTTGGTGCCTCCATTGTTTTCACAACAAAGCCATTATCTGCAAGATACGTTGCCACACTCTGGGCTAGTGTAGTTTTTCCAGCTCCAGGAGGTCCGGCGATTAAAAGGCCTCTCTTCTCTCCTGTGATCCTGTTTTTAATTACGTTCGCTTTCCGGTAATTATCAAGGACCATATCCACATTTGGCCGGACTGCTGTAATCTCCATCCCGTCACTAAATGGTCTCCGGGCGATCGCAATCCTCATGGAGCCAATCTGCACGACAGTAATCCCGCGCTTTTCTACCTCGATAAATCCGTCCGGGTCCCGTTTTGCCCGTTCAAGTATCTCCTGTGCAAGCGATTTTAACTCATAATCAGAGGAGGGCTGATCCCGGATCCTGACGAGTTTCATCTCGTTGATTGTTCCTTTTTTTGCTACCGGTGGCACGCGCTCCTTCAGGTATACCGCAATGGTATGCTCATCAAAGAACTGGTCAATTCCAAGAGGTGTAAAATCTCCGATCTGGGGCTTTAAGTAGATAACATCAAGGCCTTTTGCTTTGGCAACTTCAGCCTGGACAATATCGCTGGTAATGAACCGTGCAGTATGTTCTATTGCAACATTCCGTATGAGTGCATCAATCTCGCCTCCGCTGGCGAGCTTGACCTGTTCAAGAGTAGGTCGCACACCGACGAATTTAAGTTCAATCGTCCCTTCTTCAGCCAGTTTGCAAAGCGCCTGAAGTTCCGTGAGGCCTGAAAATCCTATTTCGCGTCCCTGGTTTGCCTGTGCCTCAAGTTCTGCGATTACTGCTTCTGGTATAATTATTGTCGCGCCATTATATTCACCGGTTTTTATCATTGAGGTGATGCGACCATCTATGACAACACTAGTATCTGGTACTAATTTCAAAAAATATCACCGGTTATATATTTGATCATTGATCTTTATTAGCGTATACCTTAGCGGGATCAAAGACCGGGCTGGATATCTCTTCTCCATCAATTGTTCTGAAAAAGCAGGTCATATGGCCTGTATGGCAGGCAGCCCCTTCCTGGATGACTTCGTAGAGGAGGCAGTCCTCGTCGCAATCTACCCGTATCCTCGACACCCGCTGTACATGTCCGCTCTCTTCCCCTTTTTTCCATATCTTTTTACGGCTCCGGCTATAGAAATGTGAAAATCCGGTACTGGCCGTGAGTCCGACTGCTTCACTGTTGGCATACGCGACCATCAATACTTCACAAGTGGTCTGGTCCTGGACAACGACGGGGATAAGACCGTCCTGGTAATGTAATGGTAGCATAATGTTAGATACCTCCAATGAAATTAATGCATATGGTAAGGATATCCCCGATAAAAAGCCCAAATATTACTCCAGTGGTGATGGGCACAATAAACGGGACGCCGTATGATATCCAGACCGTTCCTGCCTGTTTATACAATGAAATTTCATGGGAATATTGTTCGGGATGTAATCTGAGGTCTTTTGTATAAATCCGCTTCCCTCCCTTTACAAGAGATCCAAGGGCCTCTCCAAGGTTCAAAAATCTCCGTTCGACTGTGCCACCAGTCACCCCGATGTATTCAATGATATATCCGAATGAATTCTGTATCTTGTCTCCATCAACCGGGTACCCGAGGAACAGGTAGAGTAATGGTGCCCGGTTTCCCCGGTACAGGTTCATCATAAAGAGTGCAATGGGGGCAATGAGGTTGAATATCACCGCATTGACCAGAACAGTGAACGGGAAAAATGCAAGGGGCGGGTATCCGGCAAGTGGTGTGAAGGGAAACAGGGGGATCGTCAGTGATATGAACATCAGTGCCCAGGCATCAGCCCCGCCAAAAAGATTGAGAATTGCAAATAAGTAAAAAAGAAGGCAGAAAAATGCGATCATGCCGAGGTACGCATATGAAACCTGTGCTGAGACTGCTATGGCGTAGTAAAACCATGAAAAAGCAGCAATCAGGAAAAAGATTATAGGCCAGGTATCGGTGAAACGGTTCTCTACACCCCGGAACTCGAACAATGTCGCGCAGGAGAAAATCAATACTGCGGCCATGGACATAAAAAAAACGGTTATCATCTCATTATAGAGAAAATAAAAGCCTGTACAGATCTGGAGGGCAATTACCATTACCGGCCATACCAGCTGTTTTGGGGTCCTGATATCACGGTTATTAAAATATGCAAGTAACAGGATGGCACTGGTGATTCCCGCGAATCCTGCGAGGAGAACAATTCCATTATTAAAAGAGAGGAGTGCCAGTCCAGCCCCGGGTATACCGACAAGAAGGAGCGGCACCCACGTGATAAACGGGACCCTCCGATCAATAATATCAAGATATGATGCATAACAGAGTGTTATCACCACTGCAATGGCACCGATAACAAGCGGGACGATGATCATGGTAGTACGTGCATATCTGTATCAGGACTTTTTAATAATGGCGTTTTTTTAGAAAATGGTGGCCTGGTACCTCTCCTGCTTCCTTTGCTTTGGATTGCATGGAATGCGCTGCCAGGTATTGGACTGGTTGCCAATTTTCCAAACCATTTTCAGTATGCCAGACTTCATGACGATCAGGACGACGGGGAGATAAATCAATATAATATACTAATATAGTACGGAAATACAGAAAGGATCCTACACAAAGAACTGGTACCGGGTATCAACAGTCCCATGATCACTGCCGACATATTCTCTCCGGTAACCTAAAAGCTATAATGTTATTGATGGAGTGAATTCTGAATGGAGATCAACGAGTTTCTCAACGAGCAGATGAATGCGACCACTTCAGAGTACTCTTCTAAATTAAACGATCTTAAAAAATATGCCACTAATGGAAATAAAAGCGGGATTGGAGTTGCCGATATCGGGTTTGGCATGCTGTATTTACTGTTTAAGAAAGGCGAACCCGAAGGAGCAGTTGAGATAGAAAAAAATGGAATTCTTCTTGGAGATAAGGCCATATATCTTTTAAAAGGAACTGAGGTGTTCTCTTTTCATCCGGTTGATCAGGAGGTCATCGGATCCTACATTTTCCTGTGTCGTATCTTCGACCGGAGCCACCTTACCAGTAATATGTCCATGGCAATGCCAACCATAGAAAGAAGAAATGAAGGTACTGGTGCGTTCACCGTAATAATCCTGAAAGGAAAGGTGCCCCAGTCTGGTATTCATGTATCCATCAGGAAACAGGGACGAGTGATCGGTAGTGATGTTACCACACCCGAGGGGAAGGCGTACTTCAAGGTACTGTTCGGTGAGTATGATTGCGTGGTAATGGACCGTGATCGGAAAATAAGGATATTTCCCGTCGCGGTGCGTTCGGGCGGACGCGAAGAAACGATTGAGCTCGGTTAACCTGATAATTTCAAATTCGGCAGGCCGTTCCTGCCAGGTGGCATAGGAATATACGGTACCAAATTGCCATATGGTATTTTCACCTAAAAAAAGGTCTATGTTCGTTTGATGGGAATGTCAATATTAACCGAGATTTGCCTTTATTTTTTAAATTCGTGATTATTGCATCTGTTTTCTGCCGGCCTCATAAGGTATTGTTTAAATAAATGGAATCAAGACGTATATCCTATGGAGAGGAAGAAGATCGACCGGAATGATATTGAGGCAGTTATAAAGGGAGATAAAGATATCACCCAGTTCCTCGAGATACACCCCGGCGAAGGAATTACATCTGCATTCGGCGTCCGTACTAGCAGCAACCCGAATTATCTCCTACGGGCAATGTATGAAATGAACGAACGTTCATTAAACCGGAAGCTTGCAGTCCAGATGATGAGGAAACTGTACCGGTCCGTGGGCATGGGTGCAACCGGTCTCAATATGTTTCTTAAAAAGCAGGGTCTGGAGCTGAAACCACACGAATTTCTCCTGCTTGCATTCAAATTACAGCACCAGCAGGGATGGGGTGCACCGTTCGAACTGGTATCACAGAGTGACGACAAAATTGTTGTGAAAACAAAATACACCTTTGAATCGGACGTGATGAAAGACTGGGCCATGCCTGTCTGCGGTGTTCATGTCGGATGGATGGAAGGTGTGCTCGATGCGGTCACTGGTAAGAACTGGGTTGGAGAAGAAATTACATGCCATGCAGCAGGTGGTGATGCGTGTGAATTTGTCTTCACACAGCGTGGAGTAACCTGGAATGAGAGGGCAGAAGGGATCAGAAAAGGAGAACGATCACTGACTGAATTCCTGGAACTTAAACCCCTTGAAGGGAAAATAACCCTGATTGAAGAACCCGTTATCATGGTCCCAAGGATGCTGTTCAGTTCGATGATGGGGTCAATGAGTAAGATTGTCGGGGAAGCTGCTGCCGGGGGAGTGATCAACTACCGGGCATACATGGAACTCGGTACCCAGAATATCGCTTTTTTCATGAAAATGGGTATCAAAGTTCCTAATACACTAATTGACATGGCCCTTGCGTTCTATGGCCAGATGGGATGGTTTAAAGTCGTAAAAATGGACTGGAACGAAGCAAAGAAAGAAAAAATCATTACCCTTGATAACAGCGCGGAGGCCGAATCTCTTGGAAAGAATGACAAGCCCTCCTGCCATTGTACTTCCGGTCTCCTGGCAGGTATCGTATCAAGCGCCTTCAATGTCCGGGTCCAGGGAAAAGAAATAAAATGCAAATCAAAAGGCGACCAGTACTGTGAATTTTCTCTGACAAATAAAACAGAATAATGGCATTGTTGAAATACATATGAACAACGGAAGTTCTCACCCGGACCATGAAAATGCCCCCCGGTATATTCAATTTTCATCCTGCATGCTTGTGGCCTTCCGGCATTATTTCCTTATTCATAGGAAACCCTGCATATTTTAGAAAAAGAGGAAATACGTTGACAGGAGGGGGCATCACCCCCTCCCTGCCCCACCCCCAATAGGATAAACTCTCGGGCAGGGTTAACCTGGTTATGTCACTATTAACGGGAAATGCCTAAACAACTACGATCGTCATTTAAATCCCGAGTAGGAAAGAATGAATTATATTCCAATTACGTTTTAGAAGATCTTTACAACTCCTGCCGGATTATTTAAGGTGATTTTTCCATACTTATTTTAACAATCCCGGTTCAGGAGAACACACAGTATGGAAAAATTATGACTACAATATTGGAGTATGCCAGAGAGGGAATCTGCAGCCCCCAGATGAATGCGGTCACTTACAACGAAGGGATAAACCCGGAAATTCTTCGTGCACAAATTATGTCCGGAAAAGTTGTGATTATGCACAGGGAGAAAGTCGCGGTAGGAATAGGTGAAGGTTTGCGGACAAAAATAAACGTTAACCTTGGTTCATCGACAAACCGTGTCCGGTTGTATGATGAGATAGAAAAAGCGCGAATCGCTGAAAAATATGGTGCAGATACAATCAGCGATCTCTCAATGGGTGGCGATATTAACCAGATCAGGAAAGAAATTTTGAGCCAGACGACACTTCCTGTCACCACGGTTCCGATTTACCAGGCTGTTGCCGAGTCCGGTCTTAAGGAACTGACCACTGAAGATATTCTCACTACTATCCACATGCAGGCACGGCAGGGGGTAAGTTCGATGGTTATCCATTGTGTAAATGAACGGATGCTAAATTTGCTCCGGGAGAAAAAACGAATTCTTGGCATGGTGTCAAATGGGGGGGGCTATCACAAGTTCTTTCATGCGGCGGAATAATTGTGAAAACCCATTTATCGGGCATTTTTTCGAAATACTAAAAATAATGAAAGAATACGATATCGTCCTTTCACTGGGGAATGCCGCGCGAAGCGGTTGTATCCATGATCTCCAGGACGAGACACAGCGTGAGGAGTTTCGACAAAATCTCGAACTTGCCAACCTCGCGCATGATGAAGGTGTACAGGTCATTATCGAGGGGGCCGGGGGCCATATCCGGGTAGACAGGATTAAAGAGTACATTGAACATTACAAAAATAACTCCCCGTATCCCCTCTTTGTTGCAGGACCGCTTCCCACCGATATTGCATTCGGGTATGATCATATTGCAGGTTGTGTAGGTGCGAGTATTGCGAGTTCTGCAGGTGCTGATTATCTCTGTGCCATCACGCCTGCTGAACATCTTGGGCTGCCAGGTATTCAGGATGTTAAAGAAGGGTTAATTGCATTCAGGATTGCAGCGCATATCGGGGATTCAATGAAGTATGGGAAAGATGAAAAAGACCGGGAAATTGCAGAGAAAAGATCTGTACTCGACCTTGAAGGTCAGATGTGCCTTGCACTGGACCGTGAACGTGCGGAGATGTTATCTTCACGTATTTCTGAATGTACTATGTGCGGGGATTTCTGTGCAATTAAACTGATGAAAATGTTTTAAAAATATTATATGCCGTCTAATTCTTCAGACCTGAATAAAAATAGTTAATTTAGTAAAAGAATGGGTTTTGTTGAAACTCTCCCAATCTATTTTGGTCATTTCGGTTATTCTAAAATTTAGTTACGCTCCAAGGGCTCCGCCCCGCCGCTTTGGCGGCCCCGGTTGGGAAAGGGTACGATCTCAAAATCTCTGAAATTTTTCTTTGAATACCCCAATTGAACCCTGACAAAGAGTATCTTAACAGGGGTGGGACAGGGAGGGGGTGAAACCCCATCCTGTCTGAGCAGTTCTGTTAATTTTTTTATTACGCGTAGGATTTCCCATGAAAATGTCCGAACGAGCCGTAATCTAAAGAGATTTGAAACAGG
>CAIKOD010000057.1 GCA_903828975.1 uncultured Methanomicrobiales archaeon
ATGATACATCACATGTTGCTGCAACAAGGAAATTGATGTAGTGTAAGTCAGAAATCTGGATCCTATTAACCACGTAATATATTCAGTTATTTATATATATTGATCTTTCTATTTGCTTCTGTCTTTGCGTAACTCCTATGAGATGATCCCTGAACCAGGGCTGGCAGGATTAATATTTTTTGGGAAGAATTTTTTTTTAAATGTGGTTGAAACCCTGCCTGTTTATAAAAAGAAGATTAATACGCAGACGGGTGGGGGTTTCACCCACTCCCATCACCACCAATAATCCGATATACATTGGACACAGCGTCCGACTGTAGAATTCCTGAAAACTTCGGGGATTTAAAGATAATTTCCTATCCCAACCGGGGTCGCCAAAGCGGCGGACCATGAGCCCCGGGAGCGTGCATAAAATGTCAGAATAACATAATCTAAAAGATAAGATCCAGAGCATTTCCCAAGAGAAAAGATATGATTCATATCTGTGAAGTAAGCATACAACATGAAAATGCCGGTGACATTTTCCTGGTAAATGCTTGAACGAACCCCAATATATGGAGATTTTGAACGCGCATCTCTACCGGGCCTTGGTTTAAAAATACATTCCAAACGGGTATGATTAACAACGATTTCTTATGTCCCATTCGCTTTTTTCCCCACCGTAGCACAGTACACTACAAATTCCTCTTTTCCGTCAATATTCAGGACATCTGCCATCTGCTGGTCATCAAATGCCCCGATCGCACATGTGCCACAGCCGATCTGCCCTGCAGCAAGGTAGAGGTTCTGGCAGGCATGCCCGGCATCGAGGTGTACAAGCCGGTACGCCCGTTCGCTGTACCTCCATGCCATCCGGTAGATCACTGCAGACCAGATGAACGAGACCGCTGATGATCGCACGAAGGCCTGCCCAAGACATGCAGACATTATGCTATCAGAAATTCCGTCGGTTGTGTCAATGGTGGCAAGACTGTGGGAGAAGGCGAGATAGCGGTACAGGCCGGGTTTTATGCCTTTGACCCGGCTGATAAGGAGGTAGGTTTCCAAAGCGTGTCGTCCACCCGCAGAAGGGACATTACGGAGCGTGTAGAACGGCGCCTTCATTTCCACAATCCCCTGGGTACACCAGCACAGGTAGGCAAGTTCTTCGATGGTGAGTGGGTCACGGGTATAGTGACGGATAGAACGCCGCTGCTCAATAGCAGTCCGGAGATCTGTTGAGTGCACTGGAATGTCGATGGATCTTGGTAGCGGAATGGTGATGGCATCATGCGGTGGGGCTTTTTCCAGCGGGGGAGCAGGAAGACCCCGTCTCTGGTCAGATTCGCTCAGGTATTCATACCGGGTCTATTCCATGAATGTGCGACCGGTGGGCAGCATACGCCAGTGATTGCCGCTTTGGGGGAATAAATACAACGGTAGTGGCACGGGAACAACCTTGCTGCGAGCAGAATAAGAACCATTTAGATTCGCAAATTTTTTCATCATCAGAAACAGTTATTTTCGCTATCATGAACTGCTCTTTCTATCAGGTGTATTCCGGTGAATAGTAGAAAACCGCTGTAATTCCATGGAATCATATCTGATGAATCAACCCGGATCCAAATAGAAACTGTTTTAATTTTCAATCTGTTATGAAAATCTATGAAGCTACATGGTATATTTTGTTTAATCATCATCCTGTCCGCAATAGTGCTGTCTGCCGGGTGTACAGGTCAGCCGCCTTTAACCCCCACCTCTCCTGTAACAACCCCCCTGGTGGTAACAACTACGGCCGCCCCCACGTTCGCTGATAAACCTGCGACACCAGTGCCCATGGTTGCCCAGAATGCCAACGCCCGCAAATTCCTTGTGAATAAGAGCTGGAAAGTCCAGTCCTGGCGTACGGAGCCAGAAATGGACAAACAGAACAGTACTGTGAAGTCCTTCCTGGCAAGTTACCACAACCGTGCGAATGATACCTTCACATGGTATGACAATGGCACTCTCGCATACCGTTACCCCAATGGCACAGCGTACACGACCGGTACCTGGAACCTGACGAAAAATAACGCCGTTATTGTCGAAAAATATACGGATACCGACGGTTTTTACCAGGAGAGTGAAAATGAGATCCTCAAGATCACGGAATCAATATTTGTCGTCCGGTACCCTGCCAATGTGGCTGGAAAGGAGTATTTCTTCATCGAGACCCATAGCCTGTAACAGGACATCCTGGTCCCTGGGAATGGCAGGAGTATGGGAAAACGGCCGGGGAAATCCGGCAGGAAGCCCCCTGCCATATCTTTGGTTGTCTTTTGGTCTGGATTGTTATGGTAAATTTTTTATGGGGTATTACGGATCCTGTCTTCGGAAACCGGCTGGAAATTTTCAATTCTTTCTATGTAATCCGTTTAAGGTTGGCCCTCTCTGTTGAAGCACTGCATAAACCCCAAGGCTATACCGCAAACCGCTTGGAAAGAGGGGACGGGGCGGTTACTTAATTCATCATAATCGATAATAGTATAGTGATTTTATGTCGAAACGGGCCGTCGATTCAGTATTCCAGGCGATGTTCCTACTCACCGATTTAAGGGTAATCCTTCGCGATACCGCCCCGGTTCACGAGCTTGACGAGAGCCGGCAGGCGATGGTAGCACGGACGCTCGCAGAGCTTGAGGAGCAGGTGAAGGTCATCAGGAAGGAGATGGTGGGATGAAGTGTGGGCTTTCACTGGATGTCCGAGACATTGATGAGACAACGATCAATATCGACCCGATCCAGGTAGGCGGACGCCTTACTGCTGATGCGATGAAAGCGGTCATTGCATACGGTGACGGGTATTCAGTCTGTGACAATTGCAGGAAACCAAACCGCCTTGATATGATTAAAAGTCCCCCCATTGATGCATTTCACCGCGACCTTGCGGCATTCGTGAACATGGACGAGGCCCGTGTTGTGCCAGGGGCACGACGGGCTTTCCAGGCAGTTGCAGGGACCTATATAGAAAAGGGCGACCCGGTACTTCTTACCGCACTTTCACATTATACAGAATTTCTCTCTGTTGAGGCATATGGTGGGGTCCCACTTGAAATCCAGAAGAGTTCGGAAAATATCATCACGGCCGACGCTGCAGGAGAGAAGATCGATTCGGTCAAACGAGAATACGGTCGGCCCCCGAAACTCCTCTATGTCGATCATTTCGATTACCAGTTCGGCAACGAGCATGAGGTGAAAGGCATCATCAAAGTCGCGAAACAGAACGATATCCCGGTGCTCTATAACGGGGCGTATACTGTCGGTATTATGCCGGTTGACGGCCGTGACCTTGGTGCGGATTTTGTTGTCGGATCGGCCCACAAGAGCATGGCCTCACCGGCCCCTTCCGGTGTGATTGCGGTAACCAAAGAGCGTGCAGAGGAGGTATTCCGGACGACGAAGGCCCAGGCTGACCTGACAAAACGGACATTCGGGATCAAGGAGGTCGAGATGATGGGCTGCACCCTGATGGGCGTCACCCTCGTTGGCATGATGGCCTCGTTCCCCCATGTACGCGAACGGGTGAAACACTGGGACTGTCACCTTTCAAACGGCAGGATGATCGTGGACGCACTCCTTGCCATCGATGGTACGACAGTAAAGTCGGAATACCCGAGGAAACATTCGCTCACCAGAATTGATACGACCGGGTCTTTCGATACCGTGGCCAGGACTCATAAAAAGCGTGGGTTCTTCCTGACCAGTGCCCTTAAAGAGAAGGGCATTGCCGGGACAATACCCGGTGCAACGAAAGTCTGGAAGTTCAATACCTATGGAATGACCGACGCCCAGGCACGGTACACTGCAAAGGCTTTCCAGGATATTGCCCTTCAAAACGGGCTCATTGTATTACGGTGATCCCGTTCTCCCGGTTCCCCCCTTACTTTTTCTGAACTTTTTTTTTATCCTCGGAAAGGGTATCTTTCCGGACTATTTTCATCTCGCATGCCTTATCCCCCATGCACATGCTCCGTACGAACCTCAGTGAGTAATCCGGGTTCAGTGCCTCTATTGCAGAGATGCTGAATGCCAGGCACTTGGAAAAGAGCGGCCCGGGGTGCCCCCGCATCTCCATTTCCCTGAATATGAAAGGACATTTCGAGATTCTTAAGACTGACTTGTCGTCTTCGATTTTAAGGTGTTCCATGTTATAATCAGGACTGAAAAAAATCTTTGAAATTATCCGGTAGGTAGTTGCAAGGTCATTCGCGGTCTTTACTGGGAGCTTAAAAGCATCGGCAACAGATTTAGCCTCTTTCCCTGTCTCGATCCAGATGTCCTGTTCGATCTCGTCATACTCATCCCCCACTTTGTTCCGAAATGCGATGTCATACATCACGGGCAGGCGGGATGCAAGGCGGCTTGCTATCAGCCATTTCGCGGCATCCGGGATATCAGTCTCTTCAACCATTACATCCGAAATCAACCCCGGGAGAGAAAAAGTAACTGGATCGTACCAATATCAGGTGCCTATCCCGCTGATGGTAACAATCCGGCGGATTTTAATGGTCCCTGTACCTGAATAATACTAGGTGAGACCGTTATTGTTACGGTCCGCCAGGTGCGGTCGATAGTGGTGGTACCTGGTATGCCGGCCCTGTGTAATACATCGTGAAAGAGCCCGGGAAATGATCAGGACATTCAGGAATTTTCCGGTAAAAACCAGGTAAAAACGAGAAAAATGGATGAATTCTCGTCCCCTGGCTGATCACAGGGTGCAATTCATGGTTCGAGGAGGGGCATTGTCTGGCAGGGAAAGGGTGAATGAACGGGCTGAAAGGATATAATCGGGTGACGGGAATGATACGCTGTAACTTTCCAGCTGGAAAACAAGCAGGAAATTGTTATTTATCTGGTCGCAGGGTGAAAGGAGGCCTGTTGTGACTGAAGAACGTGAATGGGATATCATTGTGATAGGGGGAGGACTTGCAGGGCTTACGTCAGGTGCGTACCTCGCGATGGCTGGGAAACAAGTCCTCCTGCTTGAGCAGCGGGACCTGCCCGGTGGCTGTTGCGGGGCTTATTCATCAGGCGGACGTAATGTACCGGCGGCTGCCCACATGGTGAATGACCCTGGCATGATAAACGGGATACTCAGTGAGCTGGGTGCCGCAGAGATCACGTTCACGCCTCTCGACCCTGTCTTCGACGTGGCGGGCCCCTGTCCCGGGAAAAACCTTATTATAACCTCAAACAGGGAAATATTTGAAGGATCTGCCCGTGGAATGGTAACGGATTCAGCGCGGGAAAACGTAAGCCAGGGACTCGGCAGGCTCATTGAACTATCGGGGCAAATTAATCGCGAAACGAAGGCGCTGCCACTCGAAAGCCCTGAGCTGATGTCATTTTTCAAACGGCTGTTCCTGGGTCTTTCAATGCAGCGACAACTCCCTATGAGCATGGAATACGGCAGGATGCCTGTCCAGCAGTTCCTCAGCTCGGTCTTTCCAGGTGTTGAGATGCAATGCCTCCGGGCTGCGCTCCGGTCTGTTGTTCCTGTACGTGGCGCCCGTGCCCTTGACCTCCTCCAGCTTCTTGGCAATGTAGCCGGAGGCAACGTTTTTTACCCGGATGGTGGGGTTGAATCGCTTGTCGAAACCCTCAACGGTTGTTTCCAGTCACATGGAGGGGTGGTAAGGACCGGGGTAAAAGTCACCTCGGTCAACGTGGCCGGTGGCCAGGTCACCGGTGTAACACTGGCAGATGAGGGCACCATCAACGGTGACATGGTGTTATCGACAATCGACATGAAGGAACTGTTTTTTACCCTGCTCCCTGATAGGGTGGCCCCACGGCTATTCCAGGAGAAACTTGCAAAAATTCCGCTATCAGACTCGTTCATTACGGTAACGATGACCACCACTCTCCCCCCCGGGAAGGTCAGCGAAGGTGGGAAAGGGGTCAGGGTAATAAACCCCGCTGTTAAGGAAGATGAGCTATTTACCTCCGATGAGCCGGATCGCGTCTCACTATTCATCCATTTCCCGGAACCGGGGTTGGACCGCGTGCGGGATGGCCTGTCGGTGGTCCAGATAATGGCCCCTGTCCGGTTTATTTATGAAGATAACTGGCATTCCGGGCCGGAGTGCAAAAAAACAGAGGAGTATAATGAATTTAAGAAACAGTACGCTGCGTTGCTTATTAAGCGGGCTGATGCCGTGGTCCCCGGGCTGTCATCACATATTGCTGATATTGCGGTTGCCACTCCCGTAAGTTACCGGTCCTGCACCGGGAATGATGAGGGAGCTGTCTATGGATGGCGCCGGCCGAGGATGTGGCGGCAGAAAGTGCACTACACCAATGGACTTTACCTCGCCGGCCACTGGACCTATCCCGGCCCCGGGATATTAAAAACGATGATGTCCGGGAAAAATGCCAGCAGGATCATTTTATCAGGGGAGTAAGACCAGGGGCTGGTATTTATGGAAGATGAAGAAACGGAAAAAATCAGCCGCGTTGCCATGTTCTGTGCCGGTTCCTTCTGGGACCTTGAACCGGCGTTCCGGCATTTGAGCGGTGTTGTTGCCACTTCCGTGGGATTTATGGGGGGTACTGTGACGGCTCCCACCTACGGTGAGGTCTGCACCGGGAAGACGGGACATTCCGAGGTGGTCATGATTGCCTATGATCCAGGCCGCATTTCATACAGGGAACTCCTGGATATTTTTTTTAATTCCAGTGACCCCTGCTCCCGGCAGCAGGGGGAATACGAGGGAACCCAGTACGAACCGGTGATCTTTTGTCATGATGACCATGAAATGCAGCTGGCGGAGGAGTATATCCGTGAATTGCGGCAAAAAGGACGCTGCCCGGAAGGGGTAGTCACCCGGACCGCCCCCCCCTCAACTTTTTACAGGGCCGACGAATGTCACCAGCAGTTTTATGAAAAGATGGGGTACTGCTATCCTGACCTGCACACCGGTGATCACAGCAGTGAAGAGTAGTGCCCTCCCGTACCGGTGTCCCCGGGGTAACCTGGAAATTTTCCGGGGCACAGCAGTACGAACTGTGGCGGTATCCTGGTGTATTTGGTACCTGTTGCCCGGTATTCTTACCGCGTATCCACGTTGTTCAGTCTCACCAGGTTGGTATCCCCGGTTGTGGTTGGTACCGCCGCATTTCCAGCAAGGAAGACACTGGTAATCGGATAATTATATCAAAAAATAAAGACCAGATATTAAGAGTAATTATTGGAAGAATACCGGATCCGGGATTGCAGGTATGGGAATTCGATTTTTCCGCGGCCAGAAGACGAAATTCGAACATGAGCACCATCAGCTCAAGGAGATAGCCCGCGTTGTCATGAAAGAATTTCCGGATGAACCGGTGTACCTCCTGACTAATGTCCTTGTCGCGAATGGTGAACTCGACTGCGTGGTCCTCACCCGGCATGGTCCTCTTATCCTTGACCTTAAGGCATATTCCGGGACTATCCATGGGTCTGAGAACGGAAAATGGCAGGTCGAAACAAAGGACGGGGTACATTCACTCCCGAACCTGTTCATCCAGTCCAAAATCCACCGGCAGGACTTTATTGACAAGATGATTACGATCTGCCGGACCCATTTCCCTCATATCGGTGAGATTAACTTAAAAAAGATTGGTTCATGGGCGTATTTCTGCAAGGATAGTGTCTATCCGGCAGGACAGATCGATTTCCGGCGGGTGAAATGGTTCCGGGTTGTAACGGTAGAAAGCCTGGCCGAAAAACTTCGTTTTACCGATGCCGGTTACACCCTCCGTCCTGAAGACATGGATGCCATTGTACTGGACCTTCACCTCCAGGAATACTCTTTTTTCACAGACAAGGAAATTAACCGGTCTGGCGCGGGCAAACCAAAAGGTTTTCTCAGGACTACCCGGAGGCAGATCCTTTTGGCCCTAGTGATCATTGTTGCACTGGTCCTTATTATCCCGGGAATGAACATGATGGTTACCGATACGGCTACAGGGGCCGCGAGTGCAGGCGGGACATTGTTGCAGTCTGTCTCAAAAGAAACGCTCAAGAGTGCTTCAAGACCGTCGGACTCATCTGATGCACTGGCTTATCTCAACCAGATCAGGGAACATAACGGAAAAAAACCATTATTCTTTGACGAACGGCTCTACAATCTCTCTCTTGTCCGTGCCCAGGACATGCAGCAGTACGAGTACCTTGCCTATGTCAACCCCAGGACCGGCACCTGTGCAAACTCCCTGAAGACCAGGTACGAGCTATCCATAGATGAAAACGTGGTTGAGAGTGCCTATGGGCAATGGAACGGGTACACCCGTGGGATTGAAAAGCAGGCAATTGATTCATGGATAAAAGAACCGGGCAATAAAAACCAGTTGCTAGGCAATTATAGCGCGGGGTCTGTCTCCTGTTCAGGTGGGTACTGCTCATTTATCGGCCTGAATTATGACCGGACAGGAAACGAATGCCAGACCGGACCTTCAGGAATGAACATGACCCCCTGAAATCCACCCTGGGTTTTACAAGGCACTTTTTCTGGTGACCGGATCCGCGCACCCGCAAGTGATAATATCCGGGTTGTATGATTTTACGGCTTTATTGAAACTCTTCGGGGTCATAAAAAAATAAGTGGAAAATACGAAGACAGGAGGGGGTTTCACCCCCTCCCTTGCCCCACCCCTGGTAAGATATGCTTTGGGCTGGTTTCAAGGCTATATTTGAAATTTCATAGATTTCAAGACTATTCCCTATTCCACCCGGGTTGGCAAAGGGTCGTGGTGGGGCCCATGGAGCGGGATTATATTTGGAATTACCAATCTGAAAGATAGATTTGAGAGCATTTCCCATGAAAACAGACATGATGCCAAAAGGCCACAAAAATACAAAATGAAAACGCCATTGAGAAACTTTCATGTTAAATGCCTGAACTGACCCCAATATAAGGAGATTTAGAAGGAGGCATTTTCAGTTGTCCGGGTGTGAACTTCCCGTTCATGGATGTTTCAACAAATCGTGATTTGTCAAACGATTGGAAGAGGTTAACCTCATCACCAGGACCCAGGGATAATAAAAAAAAGGTCAGAATTTTCTGGCCACAATAATCAGCCCGAGAATTCCAAGTGCACAAAATGGCAGGAATATTGATCCTGGCGCTTTGGTTGTTGGAATTATCGATACCGGCACCATGCTGGGTGGTGCAGTCATTGTTGTGGTAATCGCTGGTGTTGCAGGGGATATGGCGGGTGTTACGGCTGGTGCAGGCGCTGCCAGCCCCTGGTTTACATGAATAATGAACATTGAAACAGGCTGCAGCCCTACTATTCCTGCCGTACCCGGGCATTTCTCTGCGAGTCCCTGCCCTTTTACAAATGTGATTATCACACTTGAATTATCATTCCGGCCATTGTAAACGACTTTCTCTCCCGATCTAATGGTCTTTTCAAGGACAGTCCTGTCTGTACTATTCAGAGTGATAGCAGCGGATAATGCATTACAGACCGATCCTGTACAGTTACCACATTCGGGGGTTGTGATATATACGAAGGAATAATCAGCTGCAAGATCCACCGGCAGAGAGTCCGGGTCGCCGATTATATCCGTTGCTAGCCAGTTCTCGATACCCGGAGTCGGGAAGACCTTTGCCACGCCAATCCATGTACCGCCGGGTCCGCCCATGCTTGTGGCGACGACAGGGTCCCCCGCTTTCAGGACGGTAAATACCGCAGGGTCCGGTACGGTACCTGTCAGGTTTTCCGGCTTTGCCGGGTTCCAGCTGCATGCTGAAGTACCGTTGGCAAACGTGCATCCATAGGTATACCCGGCATTTATCGTGATGGTCCCGGCTGACTGGTTCATGGAGACCAGAGTCCCACGAAAGACTATCTCCTGGATGGCCGCCGATGCTGGTACCGCAACAAGGATTACTAACGCTGCTGCAATTAACAAGGTTACAACTACCTTTTTTTTCATAAGTATCAACTCTGTTCTGAGATGTCTGGTTGTTACCCGTTGGATAATAACCCGTTGAAAGATGGATTGTCGGGAACCGATAAAAATGAATTCTATTGTTCCCTGGTTAACCAATCAGGAATTCAGAGATGGCCCCGGTCAAAACCCTTTATGAGGGTTTCATCGCCAAACCAGACAACCTGTTGGGGAAATGCAATCTGGATACCATTGTTTTCAAGCGTTTTTTTTACATCCTGGAGGACACTAGTGTTAAAAGATGCCCCATCGATTGTATTGACCCAAATTGACGGAAGCCAGAGCCTGAATTTGATCTGTACGCTTGAAGAATCAAATGATGATACAAACACTTCAGGGGGTGGGTTTTTCAGGATATGCGTATAGCCCTCAAACAGTTTCACTAGTAATTCAACCGCTTTCCCTGCGTCGTCTTCATACCTGATACCAACATCGTAGTCGTATCGACGGGCCGCATTCGCATAGTAATTGAAAAGATCTGTCGTGTAGATCTCATCGTTAGGGACCCTGACATAGACCCCGTTATCAGTCCTAAGAACTGTGGAAAGAAGCCGAATCTCTTCAACAATACCTGATTTTGTTCCAATCTCAACAAAATCCCCTATCCTGATCGGGTGGTCATAGAACAAAGCTATGCCTGCAACAAAATCAGTCAGAATCTTTGCGCTTGAAAATGCGATTGCGACAATGATACCTGCGATGATTAGCCCGAGAAAGAACATCGAAGTTTCAAAGATTGCAGGGGCGGCGATGAAAAATCCAATCAGGAATATCGCTAACCTGGCCAGTGTGGTTAGCAGGCCAAGGCGCTCTTTTTTCATCTGGTGCGAATACCGTTTCTTCAGGTAGATCGCAACTACCTTTCCCAGAATGAAGGCAATCGCGAGGATAATAAAAAAGATAAGGACCTCTGCAATCGAAATCCGGCCGATAAAATCCGGATCCGGTTCAAAATTTAGTTGCGGCATTGTTTTGTTGACAATCCCGGTAAGGAGGTCAACAGGTGTCATGATATACCCAGTTCCATTACGTAGCCTGAATGCTGGACAATCGGGAGTTTCGTGGCCGTGTAGAGCTCAACCGATGGCGTCATCTCATTAATCAGCGGGCGACGCAGGAACGTAGTCCTGGCAAGTTTCGGGTTCCAGATCTCCATAACTGCAGCCATTGAGACAATATCACCATAATACAGATGCATATCAGTGTTGAGGAAAACTGCCCGGGAGACCTCGACCCATCCCGATCCCGAGTTTCCGAATTTGAGTTCTATGACTCCTTCACGCAGGGGATCAGTTTCCGGTATTTCTGTATAGACCCCGCTCCTGTACCATTTTGTAATACAGCCTGTTTCAGGTTGCCCGTAGAGCGAATACTTGGTGGGGATAAGGGAAAATATGTCTAGAACATCATATATACCATCAGATTCAAGAAATACGGCTGTTTCAACCGGGAATTTGAGGTAAATAACCTGTTCATCACCGGGTTTTATTACTACCGGATCGAATGAAATTTCCAGGTGGCTGGTAAGTCCATCTGGCAGATTCACTGGTTCGACAGGGTTGATAATAATCCTCCCGATATCAGAGGCAAGATTTTTTTCGACGCGCTTTCCGGAACATTCGCGCCTATAGCGCCGTTTTCCAACCGGACCACTGAAGGACAGGGAGATATCAGGGCCGGTGAAGGAGAAATTTTCGTTGTAGGTCCCGTACATTACTGATGTGTAACGTGTTTCTCACAATAAAATGATCAGTTGAATGCCTGATACTTGAGTCATAGATTCGCATACCTGATTAGTATGGCTGTAAACCGGTTATGGGGGTATGAACTGCATGCAACCAGTATGGGATAACACCGGTTGGTTATGTCATACATCGTGCAGGAAAAGGTCCGGGGAATCAAAAAAATACCTGCTTGTAAATCAGCCGGTTTTTCCTTGATCCGTCATAAATAGCCATATCTTCACCATTCACAACATAATCGGTCGCATTCCGGAGTATGGCGAAGTACTGTTCTTCCTGTTCCATGACCCCGGGAGGATCATGACATAAGAGTCCCTCACTGGACAATCCGCCGATGCTGATGTGACGGTTATCGGCATTCCAGCTCCCTGCATACTGGTTGCAACTGTCATACCCGCTGAAGCTTCCATTGGCCTCGAACTGAATGGTAATGCCGTTGAGTGGCAGGGGTGCTGTGGTCACAATGGTCTATTACCATTTACCTGCTATACCAGGTCCTTGTAAGTAAGGGTGGGTGGAACTTCCATATTCACAGGAATACCCGTGCTGATCTCCCGTGTATAAGTTTGTGATGGTGGATGTACCGGCTCCTGGGTGGTACATCCGGTGGTAAGTATAAAAACTACGAAAACCAGAATCAGGACCCTCTATGCGTATCTCATCCGCTCAACCGGCTTATAATGGAGCGACCATCCCGGAACAAATCCAAAAATATTTCTTAAAAAAATATTATCGCTGGTAGACCAGCATGCTGTTTAAGTTGTCTGTAATGGTCAGGCCATCACCGTTGACGGTGTATGTTTTTGCTTTCTGGAGGACCTGGAGATAGGTGGTTTCTGTATCACTTGTAGCTGCACAGAACATCTGGGTGGATGCGATCGGCCCGATTGACATACCCATTCCGGTGTACAACTGCTGGCCCGACAGGGTATAAACGGCATTGTAATTGTTACATCCTGCGAAACCCGCCAGGTTACCATTATCATAGAAGGTTGCGGTGATTTTTGCATTGGTTGGGAATGTAAAAGCCGAACCCCCCTGTAACACCATCGATTTGAGGTTCCATGTCCCGAGAAGCGTGGGGTCTGTAACGGGTGTTGGTGACGGTGTAGACACAATAACAGAACTTGTTGGTGCAGGTGTTGCAGGCTGTACCTGAGGTACACTCGTGCATCCTGCGATCATAATCACCAGGATCATACAGGCTATGCTACATGCAGTAATTATTTTCATACACTCTCTGCTACCCTTAACTTTTTCAAGCTTTCTCTATTACAAAAAATGTGTCCTATCCTGAAATCATTTTAAATCAAATCTGCTGTGTTGCATAAATAAAACGCAATTGTACCAAAGAATAAAGATCACGGGGATCCCATCGTTCAATCATGTCAAAGAAAAAGCGATGGAGATCTCCGTATCAAGATAATCGCGACTGGAAAATATATAATGAGATCTTGGTAAAACGCGGGGAATTTAATCTTTCACTTGATTTTATCAAACAATGGGAGGCCCATCTCACTTCTATGAACCGAGGAAAAAGGGGACATCCCTTTGTCTATCCAAGTTTGTTTATTGACTGGATGGCGTGTATTCATATTTGGGTATAGTGACAATCTAGCCACTAAACTCCATCTCTACCAGCTCAAGGATACGTTTCACTTTCATCTTATCACTATCGTTTCTGTGATTGTATCGCCAGACATATTCCCCCAAATACAATGATAATTTCTCTCTCCGTATTCCTCCCTTGGATACAAGTTTCCGTTTCAGGTATCCCCAGAAACCTTCCAATCCATTGATGTGATTCCCTTTAGCCTCGCTATACTGCCTTTCACCGTGATTCACTAGACGGTGAACATATCCTCGGGATGCAATGCCAGTGTATGCCCTCCAGGTATCGGAACAGACGATGGATCCTGGAGTGCCCTGTTGGGTAATGAGTGGTTGAA
>CAIKOD010000058.1 GCA_903828975.1 uncultured Methanomicrobiales archaeon
AGCCGCTGCACAGGTTTGTATGGCGGGAGGTACCGGTCTACGTCCTCCTGGGAGAGCATATCAACCGGTTCATAGGTATGGGAGAGGATAAAACCGTCAAAACATACAAATGCGGGTAACAGGACATCCGGGTTTTCCGCTACCTTGTAGGCGATATAGTGGAGGTCCGTTGCCTCCTGGTTGTCCTCTGCGTAGAACTGGAGCCACCCGCAGTCACGGAGCGAAATTGAGTCCTGCTGGTCGTTCCAGATAGAAAGAGGTGCACCCAGTGCACGGTTTGCAATAGTCATTATAATGGGAAGCCGCATGCCTGATACGTTGAAACAGACCTCGAACATGAGGGCAAGGCCCTGTGACGTGGTCGCCGAATAGGTCCTCGATCCTGCCGCACTTGCTCCAAGGCATGCGGAGAGTGCGGAAAACTCGCTCTCGACTGTAATATATTCCGCGTCCAGTTCGCAGTCTGCAACCATATCTGCAAGCGTTTCGACAATATGGGTCTGCGGGGTGATCGGGTATGCCGCAATCACCTGTGGCCGGGACATCTTCACCGCCTTTGCAACCGCATGTGAGCCTTCTGTGATCTCAAGCATCTACTTCTCCTCCTTTTCCATGGTGATTGCTTCTGACGGGCATTCCTCTGCGCACATCCCGCAACCTTTGCAATAGGTCTCGTCGGGGATGAAAAATTCTTCCTCAGATTCCTCGATGCAGCCTTCGGGGCAGATTGTCTTGCACATCCCACATTTTGTACATTTATCGTGGTCAAATATCGGTTTGAAAACCCGCCAGGAGCCGGTTTTATTGTTCCGTGCCTTCCCGGGACGGGAAGAACATCCTAATCCAAGCGCCATTTCAGGCACCCCCTTTTACGATCTCAAACGCCTTCTTTGCGGCCCTGATATTTTTTTCTGCAAGTTCTACGGGGAACCGGTGCCTGAGTGCATGTTCGAGTGCTGAAAATTTTATCTCCCCGGTCGCTGCGGCAAAGGCACCCATCAACGTTGTATTGGTAATCGGGAGGCCCAGTACCTCAAGCGCAATAGAGGTCGCATCGATGGTAATCAGGTTCACCCCGGGCGGAACACTGGCATCAACCTGCTTTCCCGAATTGACAATAACAATGCCTCCCTGCCTGACACCCTGGAAAACATTGACATCCCTGATCAGCGTGCTGTCCTGCACGATGATGTAATCAGGTTCATATACCTGGCTCCGCAGCCTGATCCTGTGATCATTGAACCGCACGAATGCCTGGACCGGTGCACCACGACGTTCCACCCCGAATGCGGGGAACGCCTGGGCATACACACCCCCTTCAAATGCGGCAACTGCAATCAGTTCGGCGGCAGTGACCGAGCCCTGTCCACCCCTGCCATGAATACGCAGCTCTCTCAAAGAAAATCCCACATAATCTTACATGATTAATCAATATAAATCTACAGATCTACATCGATACCGAGAATTGATCGGCTGCCGGAAAAGACGTCTTTTGCGATCTGTGCAAGTCCACGGGACGCGCACCATTCATCATACACCGATACCGGCCTGCCCAGTAGATGGCCCACTTCAGACCCTATAACGGGTGCAAGACTGCCGGCGAGCGCTACCTTCGCGCACGGGTTGAGAATGAGGAGGGCAGCACATTCCATTGCAGAAAACATCGCGATGGTCCGCTCACGTTCATCAACCTGCATGGTAAACGCTGTGCCTGCATGCAGGAAGGATTCATTCGCACCAGCCTCGCCAAGGTCGATCCTCCGTATCGCATTGACATCAAGGGCCCCGTGCTGCATCCCGGGGGCGAATATACAGGCATCAAATGCCCCGGTCAGCCGCCCGTCCGTGACGAGCAGGGTGACCGTGTTGGAACTTACATCAGAGACAACGACATCCGGGCCCAGGACGTCCACGGCATAATAGGCAATTCCAATCTTTTCAGGGCTCGCCTGGTGTGAATACGCCTTGAACCTGACATCTGTCGGTGAGCCGCGGTGGAGACCTGGCACGGCTACCGCCGGAAGACCACTACGCCTGATCTCATCAAAGACCCGGGTCCCCCCGCCGATGTGTTCACCCGCCCCCTCCCGACTTACAACCCCCCGGTCTTTTAATGCTGACACAGAGGTGATTCTCGAAAAATTATCCCCCATTGAATAGCTTATTGCAATTCCTTCGATCTCCTCCATGGGGCAGAGGCGGTCGAGATCGGTATACACAAACCCGGTCGCATCCTTTCTTGAGATCTTAAACTCGCAGCCGTCACCGGCAAACCTCATTGCGGTCGTACCATGGTCGATCCCGATATACATAGCAGTAATCCTATAGGCATTAGACTCCCTATTATGTTATGATGTTGTGTGTCGTTACGGGCGGAGCCGGGTTCATCGGTTCACACCTCGTGGACGCCCTGGTCACACGGGGCGATCGCGTGGTTGTTATCGATTCGCTGGTGAACGGTGATCGCCGGAATATTGCAGGTCATATTGAGGCGGGCCAGGTAACACTTGTCCAGGCAGACCTCCTGCATGAAGGGTGGCAGGAAGCACTGACCGGGGTGAAAAGAGTGTACCACCTCGCCGCAGACCCGGATGTACGGCAGGGATCACTGACACCCGACAGCCAGGTACACAATAATATCCTTGCCACCTACCGTGTGCTTGAAGCGATGCGTGCCCACGGAGTGCCGGAGGTTGTATTCACTTCTACCTCAACGGTATACGGCGACGCTGCCGTCATACCAACACCCGAGTCCTATAACCCGCTTGAACCGGTTTCTGTTTACGGGGCAAGCAAACTCGCGTGCGAGGCCCTGATCTCCGCATACTGCCACGGGTTTGGCATGAAGGGCTGGGTCTACCGTTTTGCAAATATCATCGGCGAACGGAGCAACCACGGGGTAATCACGGATTTTATTAAAAAACTGAAAGACAAACCAGGGGAACTCGAGATCCTCGGGGATGGCAGGCAGACCAAGTCATACCTGGAAGTGAAAGCGTGTGTCAGGGCGATGTTGTTTGCCGCGGATAAATCCGACGACGAGCTAAACATTTTCAATATCGGTTCCGAGGACTGGGTTGACGTGACGAGCATTGCTGACATCATCGTGCGTGAGATGGGTATCTCCCACGTGAAATATCACTTCACCGGCGGTGAACGTGGCTGGGTTGGTGATGTCCCCCGGATGCAACTCGCGGTAACGAAACTGAAGGCGCTCGGGTGGAAGCCGGACACAGGGTCTCTTGAAAGTGTAGAGGTTGCCGTTCGGGCAGTGCTTGGAAAAACAGGGAAATAGAGCGGGAGATTTTGCAACATGAAGTATTTACTCGTCCTCGGGGATGGTATGGCCGATGAGCCTTTGGCCGAACTCGGCGGCATGACACCGCTTGAATATGCAAAAACACCAAACATGGATAAGATCGCACAGGAAGGGGCTTGTGGCATGCTTCGTACTATACCCGAAGGTTTTGAACCTGGCAGCGATATCGCGAACCTTTCAGTGCTTGGCTACGATCCAAGGCTTTACTATACCGGTCGTGGCCCACTCGAAGCAATGAGCATGGGGATCCCGCTCAGGGATGATGATGTTGCGTACCGTTGCAATATCTCAACCGTGGTTGATGGACGGATGGCCGATTTTTCAGCCGGACATATCTCAACGAGAGAGAGCCGCGATCTGCTGGAGTCATTGGCGGAAAAGGTACCGTATCTGTTCCTTAAAGAGGGAATCAGCTACAGGAACCTCCTTGTGATCAGTCATGGAAAAGGATCAGAAACCACGCCGCCTCACGATATTGTCGGGCAGGATATCGCCCCGTACCTCCCTTCGGGCGGGGATGCGGACATTCTCAGGCACTGCATCGACGAGAGCACCAAGGTTTTTTTAAACCACCCGGTAAACAAGGCAAGAATTTCGACGGGAAAAACGCCGGCAACCCAGATATGGCCATGGAGCGGCGGAAAGCGGCCAGCCCTGCCCTTGTTCAAGGATAAATACGGAAAAACAGGTGGAATGATCTCGGCAGTGGACCTCCTGAACGGGATCGCCCGATGTGCCGGAATGGAGGTCATCCGGGTTCCGGGGGCAACCGGGTACCTTGACACGGATTACCATGCAAAGGCTAGGTATGCAATTGAGGCACTGAAACACCTTGATTTTCTCTATCTCCACGTGGAAGCACCTGATGAAGCGGGTCACCTAGGGAGTATCGAGGAGAAAGTAAAAGCAATCGAACGGGTCGATGAAATGCTTGGAATAATTATGGAAGAGTTTTCCGGGGTCATTGCCATTCTGCCAGACCACCCGACTCCAATCAGGTTAAAGACCCATAGCCGTGACCCTGCACCGTTTGCCGTCAGGGGACTGAAAAAAGACAATACCAGACAATATTCCGAGCGGGAGGCGCAATCAGGAGTTTATGGCACAATTGACGCCATCGATCTTCTATCCCTTCTCTTTTCATGATTTGTTTTTTATAAAGTGGCATCAGGCCCCTGCATCATCACGAATCAGTGGGGGTAACTTTCATCATCTGCCGGGAAATATTTAAATAAATTATGTAATTTGATTAGATAATCTTATTGAATACTGTACATCCATTTTCACAATTGAAACCTGGACCAATCATAGTCCATATCTTTTGACCAATGCTTTATCAGATTCCGCACTTAGTTGACCGTCTGGTTCCAGGGAATGCAGCTGATATCGATAACCAGTCAGCCTGATGCAGTGCATCCGGCATGTTCATGTCCTCTGATGAGGGATGGGGGGATGCACTGACCTGATGTAAACCGGTAAGGTGCAGATTTTCGGGTATACCTTTCCAAATGGGTCCGGTGTCGTGTGATTCAACAGTGTTACAAAATCTGATTTCAGGAAATGGTTTTATACCCTCTCGCAAAGCATGGAGGCAAACGAATGCATCGGGCATGACAACCCAACCGTCAGGAAATTTCAAGGAATTTTATGCTCCTGATTAACGGTTGCATGTTTTCTGACCGATGAGGATAAAAATTCATGAAGAAAACATACCTTATTGGAATCGTTGCAATGCTGTTCATCATGGTCATGGCTGCTGCATGCGTGCAGGCACCTGCCATGCTGAACCAGACTTCCGGCAGCCCTGTGATACACTACAAGTTATACGGCGGATTCGTCAGGCCTGAGTACTCCGTGCAGGAACTGGTCGTGATACAGGACCGGGCAACATTTACCATCTCGGCACGGGATGGCAACATCACGGAGAGGTTCGAAAAAGCGCTCACCAGGGAGCAGTTCAACTCGATCGTGAACGTATTTTACGCCAACAACTTCAGCTCGTACGGGGACCGGTACGAGGAGGGACAGACTCACATATCAGATGTCGGTTTCGCCGATATAACATTCACAGCGGATAACCTGAATAAGACCGTGACGACATACAACGTTAACCGGTACATGCCGGACGGGCTGATCAGGATACGGGAGAAACTCCAGGAGACCATTGCATTCACCCAGATGCCAGACGAGAAGCAGCTCAGGGTGCTTGCAGAGAACTGGATCTTAGAAGCGCCGACATACCGGTATGACGGATCAGACCTTCAGTTTGTCAGTAACGCTCAGGCTGATTCAGACCCGGTTCGGCAAATGCTCACCTACCGGTTCAACGGAAGCCATGCGGGCTATGGCAACCGGTCGGACATGATGTTGGCACAGGTAATAACAGGACATACGATTCAGGTCTCGATCATTGACAAGACCGTAGAAGCAGCAGTGATCGATGGGAAATGGAATGAGAAGGGCCAGTTCCTGATCGGCTCTGAAAGTAACCTTTCATACCAGCCCAGAATGTGCGAGAAGACGGCATGGCAGTCGTGGGAAGAGAACTCCGGAAGGGTTTACATACGGATGCCAACGAACGAGGAGATCATAACCCATTACTACGCTTCCGTGTATGGAATCAACGTAACTGACGTAAAGACCGTCAAGCTCGGCGGAGTGAGCTGTCAAGCCTGCAATGTCTGCCTGGAGACCTACCGGTTCGGGCTCACCGTGAACGCGAGCGAGATGCAGCCCCTTCTCGATGAAGGATGGACAAGGACGCCATGAGATAAGCTCGCACCGATCGCGCTCTTCACCCTGCTGATCGGCGTCAGGTAATCACGACGATAGCGGCCGCAACAGCGGAGGTCGTACTTGATGACAGGACCTTTCTCGGCCGTGGAGTTACAATGGGGGCTTGCAATATGTTTATGGGCATCGGGATTTTGGTCCCACCGCTCATATAAGGGGTTATCGTGACCGTTTTGGGGATCGATTCCATCTATATTTTTACCGGGTGATCTCGCTCCTCACCCCTCTTCCTTTCTGATTGCTGGTGCCCCGGGCAGGCGGCAGGTATTTACTCCGGGAACAGAAGAAGCCAAACCATCCTGAACGACCGGGAAACAACACGTTGACGACCTGGTACAGGTAACATTGCTAATGCACATCCCCCTGTTCCGTTCCACAAAAAATAAGTGCACCGGAAAAAAGCCCGGGATCCCTGGCTTCCCAGCAACCATCGTTGAGCCACATAGATTAAACGGCCCGAAATGGTTAAAAACAGGTGATTTAGTTACATTAATCTAACCCGGACTCTTATAAAATTAAAAGAGAGATGGGCTGGAAATGCGGTATTTGGATCTGCACCGAAATCTGGTAATTTTTGTAATCCTTTGCATAGCCATGGGATTATGCATCAACCCCTGCCAGGCAGGGGAGCGGTACATGTCAGGAGGGCCTGAGCTTTTTGTTTCCCTTGATTCAAGTGACGAACTGGTCCCCGGGAACACCATGGAACTGCCGCTTGTTATCGGGAACAAGGGGAAAGACACGATGGAGCTCTACAATTATTACACGATCCAGCCGGAATATCTCCCGACGACCGCAAAATTTGCGACGGTGATACTCCTGCCAGGCAATGCACCAGTGAAGGTACGATCAAATCCCCAGATTATCGGGGATGTCCCGTCCGGTGCCGTAGTCCCTGCAGAATTTATGGTGGAGATCCCCGAGGACGCAAAGTCCGGCCTGTATACGATGCAGGCCAGGATTACCTACCAGTATGTCCCGATGGCAGAACAACAAAGTACCACAGAGATTCAGTATTATTTTAAGGACGATGTAACGGTCCTTCCGGTACCTGTCGTGGTCAGGAAGATGGTCATTTTGTCGGTGGACCATGTTGAAAGTGACAACTTATTTGCCGGCAGTGACGGGTATGTCAGGTTCACCATCAGGAATACCGGCCAGGATACCGGGAACCAGACATCAGTCTACCTGACACCCGAAGGGGCAAGCCCGCTTGTACCGTACAGCAACGGCGTATTTATCGGGGAACTCCCTCCCGGTGGAAAGGCAAACCCAGGTTTTAAAGTTGCAGTCTCGGCTGACGCAGACCCTTCCCAGGTCTACCCTGTTTCCCTGTATGCAGTCTACCGGGACTTCGAGGGAAATACAGTCACATCTCCCCCGGTGAGCACCGGCGTGACCTTTGGTGGAAAGGTAACGTTTGGGCGGACCAGTGCGCCTTCCGTGATTAACCCGGGAAAGACCGGCATTGTCAGTGTCACCTATAAAAATACAGGGAATTCTACGGTCTATAATGCCCAGGCCCGCATCAGTGTTGTCGACCCGTTTTCAAGTGATGATGACACTGCATACCTCGGCGATCTGGACCCGGGGCAGTCAGCCACGGCATTATTCAGTGTAAAAGCTGATCCAGGGACAACAATCAAGACCTACTCGGCGGATTCCGAAGTGCAGTATACCGATGCATCAAATAACGCCTATACCTCTGACAACATCCCGGTGCTTATCGATGTACAGCCGGATTCGGGTACCGGGATCGTTGTTATTGTTCTGCTTATTCTTGTCATCGCCGTTGGGGCGTTCCTCTGGTACCGGAAGAAAAAGACGGCAGGCATGAAGTGATGATATCCAGGGTTTTTTTCCTCCCGGACAGAAGGGTACATAATCCCGGTATACGGGTAACTGTGCTCTCATTCCTTCTCGCTCTTCTTATCTGTTGTACTCCGGTCCTGTCAGCCGGGTACATCTATCTCGATACCGGTGAACAACCGGCACTTGCCGCACATGCGGAAGGGGAGACCAGGTACTACCCGGGAGACCCTTTTGAGTTGACGGTGATCCTGACAAACAAGGGCAGGGATACGGCAATGGAAGTTGCACCGCTCCTTGCACCGGGCGCCTACGACCCGAGTACCGCGCTTGGGGTCACGGTCTCACCCCGTATCAAAGAAGCCCCGGTCACGCTGAAAAGTCTGCCCGTGATGGCAGGGGACATCGGTTCCTGGGACCAGGTGCCGGTCACATTACAGGGTATCGTTCACCAGAATGCATCGCCGGGCTTTTATGTGATCCTCCTTGATACGACCTACAATTACGTGTATGCAATACCCATGGTCGGAGCGGATTATACCACAATCACCCCGCTTTACCATCAGAACGTGCAGGTTCTTCCTGTTCCATTCCGTATTCTCGGTGAGGTCCGCCCGGCGGTGATCCGCGATAAATCGGAGAATATGGTGCCCGGCACCCAGGGGTACCTGACGGCAGAGATCATGAATATCGGCCATACTACCGGAAGCGAGGTCATGTTCAGTATCGTACCATCCGATAACGTCACCTTCCAGGTCGTGGACGAGAGCGTATTCCTCGGGAAGTTCGGCCCCGGGGATGTCGCACCGGTACGGGCCAGGATAGCCGTACAGGACCATACCGCTGCCGGCTCATACCCTGCCACCCTGGAAGGCCAGTACCGTGATGCCGATGGAGTGGTCCGGTCAACCCCGCCGGTCCCCATCGGCATTACCGTTTCAAAGGGTGCGGTTATCGAGTTGGTGACGAAAAACATTACCATCGGACCTGGCGAAACCGAGACGATAACAGTTACCTACAAAAACAGCGGCGACACCCCGGCAGTGAATGCAGAGGCGCGGATTATCGGGAACCAGGTGCTTGTAACGAAGTCAGATACCGCATCGCTCGGTCTTTTCCTTCCCGGTGAAACAAAAAGCGTGCAATTCGTGATTTCCGCAAAAGAGTCCGCCATTCAGGGAAAACAGTATGTCATCAATACCGAAGTAAAATACCGGGACAGCCTTGGTGCCCTGATGCTCTCGGACCAGATGAGTTTCGGGGCAGATATCCAGTCCGCTACCGGGACAAGGGCATTAACGCAGAACCCTGTGGTACTGGTCATTATTGCAGGGGTTATTGCAATTGTCCTCTATGTGGCCTGGAAATTACGGAAAAGGAAAGCGTAGGGGACTTCTTCATAGGGATGAAAGGATGAGATCAGAACTACCAGTTCCCTTTTTTAAAAAACAACCAACCACCCAACTCACACCACGGATTGCCGCTCACCGAGGCCACCTACAAGAGTTAAAACGGCCGGCATGACGATAACGGCTCCAAGCAGCGAGAAGAGGACAACGATCACCGTGGCGAGCCCGAACCCGGAGATAATCGGGAACGAGGAGAGCATGAGTGCCGAGAAACCTGCAGCGGTTACGAGGCCGGAAACCGTCACGGCAGTTCCGATCTTCCGTACTGCCAGTTGGATTGACCCGATCCGATCCCCTGACTTACGGTACTCTTCCATGTACCGTTCCATGATGAGGATGGTGTATTCAGACCCAACGCCGATGGTCATGGAACCGAGGACGGCTGTCAGGATACTGTACTCCTGCCCAAGTGCCACCATTGCCAGCGGGTTCCACCCGATTACGCAGATGATCGGCACGAGCGGGGTTAGTGCCACACCTTTCCGGTAGACGAGCAGCAGGAAGACAAATATCAGGACAAAACCAAGGAATGTCATCTTATCCTTGTTATCGATGATCTGCTCGGTCAGAAGGGTATAGAGGGTGAAGTCCCCGGTCGGGGTGACCTCTGCGCCGGGCGGGGGTTCGAGCCATGCGATCTCCTGCACCACATTGTCCGAGAACGCACACTGCTCGTTGATCCCCATCGATATCGTGTTGATCGTGATCACCGACGTTGAATCATCAAGTTGGTAAAGGTCGAGCTGGCCCGGGGGGATGGTTGCGAGGATCCGGTCGAGATCAGCCTGGTTGACGGGAAGCACCCCGTTGTTGCACGACCTGACCAGGGTTGACATGCTGTCGATACTGGAGACCTGGTTATAATTCGTGACCAGGTCGTTACCCAGCCGGTCCGTCCACCAGATCCCGCCCACGGTCTTCGCGTCAATTCCCTGGACGTACAGCGGGAGAGGAGTGAGCGATCCGGCCACAGACTGGACCTCGTCAGCGACCACCATTGCAGGCAGGTCCGGAGGTGCCATGGTATTTTCAGAGGCATCGACCGGGATCCCCCTGTCCACGATGAGGCCGACGGATGCGATGATAATGGCGACCAGAATTATCGGGGCAGCAATTCTCACCACGCGGGAGGAAATCCACGTAAGCCCTACATCGTACACCCTCATGATCAGGTCCGCGATGCCATTCCCGGGCGGTTTTGGTTCGTACTTCAGCAAATGGGCAAACGCCCCGAAACCGAACAGGGAGGTCAGGTAACAGCAGACAATCCCGAGGATGGATACAAGGGCAAACGTCCGGATCATCGGGATTGGGGTGATGAACATCGCGAAGAACCCGAGTGATGTCGCCCCGAGCGCGACGAGCACCGAGGGCCCGGTCTTCGTGATGGTCTCGGTAAGGGCCGTTGCCCGGTCACCGCTCAACCTGCATTCATCGTCAAACCGCGAGTGGAACTGGACGGCGTAATCAATACCAAGCCCTAAAAGGATCGGGAATGCCACGAGTGCACCGTCGTTTGCCGGGATCCCCATAAGGCCCATGATCCCGAACGTATAAAAAAGGCCGAATATCAACAGGACGACAGGGAGGATCCAGAACCGTATCTTCGACCAGAGGAGATACTTGACGATGAGCATGAGCGCGATGGATCCGATGATCAGGATACTGAAATTCGTGACCATTGCGTCCTCCAGCTGGATGTTGAGCGGGGTATTCCCGGTCACTTCAATCGCCACACCCGGGGGGAGGGTGGCCTCGCTGATCGCGGTCTCGACAAACGGTTCGATGTCCTGCGATGCGTCGGTGGACACACCCTGGTCGATAAGGACATAGGCAAGCGCAGTCTGACTGTCAGGGACGAACTCCTGACGGGTCTCCGCAGGCAGGTTGTCGATAATTGCCTGGACCTGGGCACTAGTACCCGGGATATTTCCCCCGTTGTTCGCTGCAACGACATCCGCGATAGAAAGGGTGGAACTGACACGGTTGATCCGCCCTATTTGTTTTTCAAGGATGAGGAGGTCGTTTAGAAGTTCAGGGTCATTCGGGCTGGTTCCCTTGATGAGCAGGATGTAGGTATCCTGGCCGTAGCGGTTGTTGTAAAGGTTGTAGATAATTCCATCGGGAGATTGCTTGTCCATGTACTCGTCGGACATTGTCTGTGCCGGGATTGCCATCATAAAGAACATGGCAATGACGGCAAGGACAAGCATCACGGACAATATCGCCTTTGGATAGCGGTTCACGATTCCCGCAACACCGCCAAACAGGTCCTCTACCTTCATACCAGGTGATCCTCACACTCTGTTTTACGTCTGGAAACCGCGTTAATTATTTGTTCTCATTTGTTCGGGTACAGGTAACCCATGAGAACATAAGCGTGTGAACCGCTATCGGACTGATTTCCGATAGATATTATATCTACGTAGGGTTGCTGCATTGTGGAATATCGAAATGATAAAAAATGATTGTTGTTATTGACCGGATCATTGGACAGCAAAGGAAATGGTATAAGTGTAGTCATTGGCTGATGAGGGCATCCACACCTGCTTATAGATTCCGGAAAATTCCTGGCTACCTGTCCCTGCCAGTTTCAGTAACCAGGTTGCAGTACCACCTGCCCCGGGAAGGCCCGGGTTCGAAGACTTGAACGAATGGTCAATCAATTCGATTCCTGGTGTGGTGGTGATATTCCATGAGAAACCTGTGGACGTGTTTTCCGGCAGGTCAACCTGCACGACATCGTATTGTGAGAGTGAATACGTTTTCCCGTTATCACTTATATTATACACATGGCCTGGCTTTGGTGCTTTTTCCAGCATCGCGTAGAGATACCTTGTTTCACCTGGCTTGATTGTTATATTGGCTGAATATGCAAGGTACCCCGCCTTTTTGATCGTCACGGTGTGAGTGCCGGATGTTACGGGCTTTATCAATGCCGGGCTGGTACCTTCAGCTATTCCATCAAGGTATATTAATCCACCCTGGGGGTTGGAATTTACCTGGACCGAACCGGAAGCAGGTTTAAGATTTGCTTTCACCAACAGGGTTTTCCCACCGGTGACCGTGACCGATGACACCCAGGAAATGTAACCGCTCTTTTCAACCCTGACCTGGTGGACACCAGAAGGGATATCCGGAACGATAACATTCGTGGTCCCACTGCTTACATTGTCGATGTAAACCGTTCCACCCGTGGGTGATGACTGCACCGATATCATTCCGTTCAGGGGTTTTAAGGTCGCATACAGGTAACTTTTCAGCCCTGACTTTACCGTGATGCTTCCTGCCCAGTCCGCATATCCCGGTTTCACAACCTGTACGGTGTGATTCCCCGGTGCTATTCCAGTGGCTGTAACCGGGGTGTACCCGTTAACCGGCACGCCGTCAACCGATACATAAGCTCCCGTGGGCGATGACAGTACCTGGATTGAGCCCGGTTTTTGGGTAAGCAACGGGCCCTGGATCACTGCTGACGCATTCCCTGCCTGTTCTGCATATACGATACCGGTCAATGCAATTACTATTCCTATTAATAAGAGTGCAGTGACTCCTGATCTGATGTGCTTCAAATCAATACCTCCAATACCAAAAGAGGAATCCGACAACCCCCCTTATGAAAATGATTCAAAGCGAGGTAGTGATAAAACTTCCTGTTTTTACGCCGTTTAATCACACAAGCCAGCTTGTCTGAAAACAGGTGTAACTTGTTTGTTAATTTACACAGAAAAACGGGCAATGAGAGTATTTTTTGTCAGCATGTAAGCGAATTTCCCGACGGTCAAGACAATGACCCTGCGAAAGGCGGGGATTGTCCCTTCGCAAACTCGACACAGGTATCCCGGTAGTTGAACAAAATATTTCGTTAGATATAAATACGAAATCCGTAGAACAAATCAAAATTCTTTTTAGCAGAGCATCGAAATATGAACATACTGGCCGGGTGATCAGGGCCATCATTATATCGCAAACGATCCTGGTTGTTTGCGAAAAGCTGGGGGATAATATGGGAAATCTGCAGGAGAAGGAACTTCCGCGTGCGCTGGAGGAGATTATAAAAAATGAAACATTCGATGAGTTTTTACTCCGTGCCTACCAGCAGCTGACACCGGAAGAACAGATACAGGTCAGGCACAAATCTTAGCATACCACTTTTTTACCCTTGGGGTTATTTTCAGAAATTTCCATTTTGGATTCTGTGGAATGAACGACCCGGTACCAGGTCAATGATACCCGGTTCCTCAAAATTGCCAGGGTAATATTGGTATTATAAGGGATAGTCACCACCCGATACCGTCAGGCGTATATGGTGTCCGGACTCATATGCAAAAAAGGAGTTATATAACGTGCAGGAGAAGGTTGTAGGATGAAAAAGGATCTGCTCATGTGGGATGAGACGCTCTTCCGGGACCCGGAGGTCTTTGAGATCGATTATGTGCCAGAGCAGTTTAATTACCGCGATGACCAGATTAAAGAACTCGCTTTCCAGATCAGACCTTCGCTCCGTGGCGGCCGGCCACTTAACACCGTCTGCCGCGGATTACCTGGCACGGGGAAAACGACCTGCGTAAAGAAACTCTTTGAAGAGATCACAACAACTACCAAAAAAGTCCTGCCCGTCTATATCAACTGCCAGATTGATAATACAAAATTTGCAATTTTTTCCCAGATTTACCGGAAACTTACCGGTCACCTGCCACCGCCTTCAGGGACCTCCTTCAAGACAATTTTCGATGCAATTGCCCGCATGATCATGAAAGATGAAATTGTCCTCCTGGTCTGCCTGGACGATGCAAACTATCTCCTGTATGAAAACGAGATTAATAACGTTCTTTACCCGTTACTTCGTTCATACGAGTCCTTCGAAGGTACGAGGATCGGGGTGATCCTGATATTGTCGGATATGGCCGTCGACCTCTCGCGGTCCATAGATGCACGGGTATCGTCAGTACTCTGCCCGACTGATATCTATTTCCCACCGTATTCAGAAGAAGAAGTCCACACCATCATCAACGAGCGGGTGATGCAGGGGTTCTACCCGGGAGTCATCAGTACTGAAATGGTGAACCTGGTTGTTACCCAGACCCTGAAAGGAGGGGACCTACGGGTCGGGATAGACCTCTTAAAACGTGCTGCACTGAGTGCTGAGCGGAAAGCAAAGCGCGCAATAGAACGGGAGGATATATGCGGTGCCTACCTGATGTCCCAGTACCTCCACCTCTCATTTTCGTTGAAATCCTTAAAGTCGGAGGAGCGGGATATCATAAAAAAACTCGCAGAACTTGCAAATGATAAAAAAGACATGAACGCAGGGGACGTTTACAAAACAATCAGGGAATCTACCGAGATTAGCTATACCAGGTTCTACGAAATGGTGAAAAAATTTGACCTGATGCGGTTGATCGACCTGGAGTATCGCAGCGGCACCGGGGAGAAGGGGAGGACACGCGTGATCAGCCTCCGCTATGACCCGGTAAAAGTGATCGAATACCTTGCCAGAACCAGATCATTTTAACAAATCTTATCTATTACCCAACCATTTTTTATGGTAAAGGGGGACTTCACGTGCTCAGTGTGAATGAATTTGCGCTCGAAATTTTTGATTATTTAGCCGATGAACCAGAACAATATAATGTTGTGTACCATGAACTCGATAATGGTGCGAGGATTGTTGATTGCGGAGTAAGTACCCGCGGTGGATACGCCGCAGGCCGCGCATTTACCGAGATCTGCATGGGCGGTCTTGGAGAGGTCAATTTCAGGATGGGAAAAGTGAATGAGTTCCCAATCCCGTTTATTGATGTTTTCACAGATTTCCCCTCGATTGCATGCCTTGGATCCCAGAAAGCAGGATGGACCATTAAGCACAACAACTATTTCGCCATGGGCAGCGGTCCGGCAAGGGCCCTGGCATTAAAACCCAAGCACACGTTCGAGGTAATTGATTACCAGGACGAATACGAGGCGGCAGTCATTGCACTCGAAAGTGATCATCTCCCGAATGGCGTGGTAATGGAGAAGATTGCAGAGGAATGCGGCGTCGATGTGGCAAATGTAAGCGCGGTAGTCGCACCTACTGCATCACTCGTCGGATCAGTCCAGGTCGCGGGGCGTTGTGTCGAGACCGCAATATACAAGCTCAATGAACTTGGTTTTGATACACGGAAAATTACTGCAGGAATGGGTTCTGCACCCCTCCCACCGGTAAAGAAGGACGCAACCCAGGCAATGGGTACCACGAACGATGCGACCATCTACCACGGGCAGATCATGCTCACCATGAAGGCACCTGAAATCAAGGAGTACCTCGAAAAGATCCCGTCCAACAAGTCGAAGGGTTATGGGAAGCCGTTCTACGAGACATTCAAGGAAGCAAAGTTCGACTTCTACCAGATTGATACATCATTGTTTTCACCGGCAGAGGTCATCATCAATGAGCTTACCGATGGTATCATGTACCATGTCGGCAAGGTAAACCCTGAGGTAACCCTGAAATCCTTCGGGCTTCTTTAATCCACCACGTTTTTTTTTACCGATCAGGTAGTTTTTATTGTACCAGGAGCAAAACGGTTCCCATGATGTCCCCTGATAACCGGCACCTTGAGGCATGGGACTCTGATTATCGTACGAAAGGCCAGTTATGGGGCGGCAATCCACCTTCCCTTCCCGTGCTACCCGATAATTCAAGAGTGCTTGAACTCGGTTGCGGGAATGGAAAAAATCTCCAGGGGATGATGGAAAAAGGGTGGAATATCTTTGCAATGGATTGTTCTTTAACGGCACTTCAACTGTGCAGACCGGTTGTCGGTAATGCCGGACGGGTGAATCTTGTTGCAGGGGACGCAGTTCACCTTCCATTCAGGGATTCGGTAATCGATGCAGTATTTTCCCTGCATGTGGCAGGGCACCTTACAGGACCTGGAAGGACACGGTGTGCCAGGGAAGTATTACGGGTACTCAGGCCGGGGGGACAGGTAGTGTTCAGGGACTTCGGGGTGGAGGATTTCCGGAATGGTAAAGGTGAAATGATTGAGCTGGGTACATACCGCAGGGGAACAGGCTCATTCACCCATTATTTCACAGAAGATGAGGTTACCAGGCTATTTCGCGCCTTCAATTGTATTTCCATTGGTTTACACCGCTGGTCAATGAGAATTAAAGGGCAGGAATACCCACGGTGTGAAATAACGGCAATATTCGAAAAATCTCCTGAAATTTAAAGGTCTCATGCGTCATAGAATTTTTTCAGGAGAATATGCCTGATTAAGCTGACACAATTAGACCGTTTTTTCAATTTTTTCCACCCAAACAATCAACAATATTAATGCCAGATGTATCAAAACTGGTGAGTTGGTCCAGAGCCCATGGTTTAGCCGGTAATGACGTCGCCCTTACATTTTCCGTCTAAATCCAAAACAGTTCTCAAATTCTTACCCAAATTACTTTATGGTACACACTTGAGGTGTTAGATTTCTTCATAGAAGCAATGACAAATGGGTTAGCCATCAAGTCTCAATATTGGGTTAAGAGAACATCCCATGAGTAAAAGATGAGTTTAAGGCTCTGTAGAAACACACATGGACGGGACGTTCACACCCGAACCATGAAAATCGATTAATCCGAATCTATTTTGTGGGCAGCCAAGACTGAGAGCATTTTAGGATATCAATCCTGTTGTTGAAACTAGTCCCTTTCGCACACCGGAATGCGTCATTGAACGCGGATGGGAAATTGCCGTGTGCAGGAATTAGCTGCCCACAGGAGCAGTATGTCCATTGAAAGACGTAAAGTTTGTGGAATAGACGTACACAAGTCCTTTCTTGTCGCAACGATCCTTGATCGGGAAGGGAACTACGAGACAAAAAAAGTTCATCAAGATTTGGATTCGCTTCTTGGATTACGTGATTGGATCATATCCCAGGCCTGCGATTCAGTTGCGTTTGAGTCAACCGCGGATTATTGGCGCCCATTGTATACAGTACTTCATGATAAAGTTCCAGTCGCTGTTGCAAACGCGAATCATATCAAACATGTCCCAGGAAGGAAAACAGATATTACAGATTCCCGTTGGATTGCCCAATTAGAACTAAATAATCTGATTACGCCTTCACGTATTTTTTCTGGGGAAAGTTATGATCTCCGTTCACTAACTCGGAGCAGGGAATTATTGGTCCAAAACCGGACTGAGTTAAAGAATAAAATTCATCATCTTCTAGATAGTGCCAGCATTCGTCTATCTTCAGTATTATCAGACTTATTTGGGAAATCGGGGTCAATAATCCTTAAAGGAATTGTAGAGAACAAACCTTTCGAAGAAATCGTCAATTCTCTTCCAAAAAGGATGCGAGGTAGCGCCGATGCTATTTCTGCAACAATACCCCTCTCAATTCCACCAGTTTGTCTCGTTCTTCTTCAGTCGTATCTCAATCTGGTAGAGAACCACGATGAAGAGATTAAACTCATCGAAGGAAGAATCCGTGAAGCTTTACAGAGCAAATCCAGAGAGCAACAAATCCTTACATCCATCCCCGGAGTTGGATTTATCGGTGCTTCCAC
>CAIKOD010000059.1 GCA_903828975.1 uncultured Methanomicrobiales archaeon
ATTCCGGGTAAAAATTCCCTTCAGCGACAGCATTATCTTTTCCGACATGGACGCCCGGCGCGATATGATCATGTTGTTTGATTTCATCCAGGCGTCGGCGGTGATCCATTTCACCCGGCGTGAACAGGTAAAAACAGACGACATTATCGAACTTACCGCGACCACTGAGGACTTCAAAACGGCATCCGAGATCTTCACGGCAAGTGAAAATACCCGGCAGTTTCGGTTAAGCAAAGATGAACGGGCGTTATTAGACTGGATGGCTGACCACAGCAAGGTGGAGGGTATGACCGAGCGCGAGATACTCGAAGGTTGGGGAACTAGTACCCGGATGAGGATCCGGCGCCTGTTGTATGGAACCGACGGCAAGGCAGGCCTGGTCAACAAGGTCCCGGGATTGGTAGTCGAAAAACAGTCAATACCAAGTCCACGTGACCACGACCGGAGGATTCAATGCAACGTTGTTTTCTGTCCATCAAGACTGAAGAGTAACCTGTTAACCCACTCGTCGTTTGCAGTCCTGAAAGATACCGACGGTGAACCATGAAGGCGTCATGGGCGATCCTTTATGCCACGTCGGGCTTTTTGGTGGTGATCTGGTTATCGTCTTTCACCATTTCTTATGTGTCCCTGGTTGACGTTGCGACCGCCGGTGGGATTACTTATCCCTGGGTGTGGCTATGGCCCCTGCTCCTTGACGCGTTTATGACCATTGCAAGTCTTGACGTGATACGCAGGGAACTGAACAACGAACCGACAACGATCGCGTGGGTCGTGGTGATTGGTGTTACCCTGGTATCGACCGGGTTCAACATTACCCGGGCAGATCCGAGCGTGTTAAGCTGGGCGGCCCATGCACTCGCACCGGTCGTGTGTTTCCTGTCGTTTGAAATTGAAATGGGGGTACTTCGCTCACACTTTCGGCACCGGGACAATGTTTCAGAAATGTCGGATATTGACAAACCTGTTGTCAGGAATGGAAACGAAACCGAAATACCCGAAATTAAACCGGATAACCGTCGAAACGTGCGAAACAAAATTGTTACCTATTACCAGGAACATCCGGACGCAGGGTATGCCGAAGCTGCGAAAGAGCTGGGCGTTTCAAGACAGGTTGTCAGAAACTATGTGATGAAACTGTCACTTTCGCACAATACACCGGGAGAATAATGACAATTCCACGCAACCGTGAACAGGCGATTTGTGAATTGTATAACCCGGATGAACCAGTTGTGAAGATCCCATTACCCCCGGGATCCCGGACCCTGCAAGGTTCCCGATATTTTATTGAGCATGAAATTATACCGGATAAGTAGAATCAAATGGAGTTCTCATTTTCTCTTATTTTTTGTTCTTTTTTTTCGTTCGTGAGTGATTCGAATCCGATCTATTTTGGTATCGTGGCGATGCTGCTTCAACTGGGTCGAATAGCGTTGATGTGGAGGCCATGGCATTTTTATTTACGGGTGTTATGCTTCTCGGAGGGGTCGCGGACCCCCCGGCCGCACGGGCCTCCGCCCCGATGAGATCACGAGATTTTGATTACAAAAAAGAGGACGGTCCGGGTACTTATGTTACAGCTCGATGGAATTGATATCATCCCTAGTAGCGGGGCATCGGAATCGGCAGCATGGGAATCTGCATATCCGAACCGTAGCACATAATCGTTTTTTCCTCATGTTTGCAGTCATGTTATCAGAGAATTGAATATATTCCATACAACAATGATCTATCAGTTCAGTATCAGGAAATTGCCATGAAATCAGTTAATGTTGAAACCATACGCTCACTCTTCGCAAATCTGGAAACGGGTAATTCAGAAGAATTTTTCCAACATGTAGTTCAGAATGTAGATTGGACGGTCATGGGGACTCATCCACTTGCCGGGACCTACCATGATCGGGATATTTTTATTCAGAGTACCTTCCACCGACTCAACAAGGTCCTTAAAGATGGTGTTCGCCTCAGGGTCACGAACATCATTACTGCCGATGACACCGCGGTTGTTGAACTGGAAGCTCTTTCCACCGCACTGAATGGCGCTCCATTCAGAAACCGGTATTGTTGGATCTGCAGATTTGACAACGAAAAAATCGTGGAGGTCCGGGCGTACCTCGATTCGGCTCTCGTGCAGAAGTTGCTCGATGAGAACGAACCTGGCACAACGTAACATGAAAGGGTCCTTCCCTTGCAGTTGTTATCGCAAATACCATGTTATTTTCATATCCCATCCATCCCCCACCCCGACCGATGCCATTCTGGATCGCGATTCTTTCCGGAAGAGATGATCGCATGAGGCCTTAATATGGGTGCGTATGTGAGGGGATTGTGAGGAGGGGTGTGGAAGAAGAGGGGGCTGGGGTTGGTGTTGTCGATGGTAAAGCCAGAAACCTGATGCTGTTTTAAAAAGGTTATTTAAAAAAAAGGGTCATTCATCCCGTAAACAGATCTATTCCGGACACTGCCTGACTTAAAATTCCAACCAGTTCCCGCAATAACGTGCCCTTTCCAAGTACGAATAATTATGATACACGGATACGAAAAGGATCAACCATGAGATTATGGGGTCCGGGAATTGTTTTACTACTGCTATTCGTTCTCCTGTTCATCCTGGTACCGGGTTGTACAACGGAGCCGGAAACCAACTTCACCGTGAAAGAACTGGGGTCAGAATACCTGGGCCATGCGGCCCAAATCCATGATTACCGGGCTCTTTACGATTCAAAAACTGAAGGGATGGTCCGATTTTTGTGGAAAGCACCTGCGTTATACAGGACGGAAACCATCGACTCACCATACAGGGCAGCAGGAACACTCGCCACAGTGAACAATACGACCGCTGTAATGTATGATGCCGGGCAGAAAACCTATAAAATTGTCCCTGAAATCAGAGACCTCCCGGGGCAAGACTACCAGGCTGTGGTGCAGCGGATTGTCCGGGACGGACAGTACAAAATAATCGGCAGGGAGACTGTGAACGGCCATGCCTGCTATGTGATTGAAGTGATCGATGAATCCTGGTCGATGCGGTACACACTGTATCTCTCGACCCGGATACAGGCCTGGATTGATCCGAAATCCGGTCTCGCATGGAAAATCAGGACATTTTACCCGGCAGATACCGAAAATCGTGTCCTTCAGTACAGTCAACTCGATGTCAACACCGGCATGTCCGATGATGAGTTCTCGTTCGTCCCACCGGAAGGGTCTTCCCCTGCATGCGGGCACGAGGGCGACATCTATATCCGTGGAAAAATATCCGGCAATTTTTCCCCGGCACTCCGGCCTGATTGCAGGACCTGCACACAGGCCTTGCTGACCCGCCCCATGGGGGGATTCAACGGGGACAGATTCCTTATTCATCTTTACCGGTACGAGGGACACGTACGGGTAGCCGAATCCAGCCCTTCAGGTGAGATCAATTACACCTTCTATGCAAGGTCAATGGACCCCGGGAAAGTCCAGTACAGGATTATCCGTGTCGCAGACCTTTATGAAACGCAACCGCTGGCGCTCCCCGAAGGAGTCACGGTCAGGATTGAGCCGGATGAGTTCGTGGCTGAACCCGGACAGACCTATACATCGCTGGTGAATGTTACTATCCAGCCGGATTCGCCACCAAAGGACATGATCTGGCTCTATATTCATGCCGATGTAGAGGGGGTCCCTGATGCGGTGACCGACGACTGGGTCAGGGTTGCTGTCGATGACGGTTCAGATATGAGTGGTATGGGCTTGTACCATTACTACACGACGGGAGGAGGGGGTTACTGCCAGGATATACTCGTTGTCCCGCAGGGAACAACCGGACGGGCCTCGGTCATCATCAAGACCGGGGAGCTGGATACGGGGAATGTGACACTCGGACTTGTTTCCAGCCCATGTGTGGTTGGTTATGGCCCACACTATCAGGATGAAACCCCTCCTATGCCTGAGGGTATTCACGTGCGTTTTGAACCGGACCAGTTTACCAGACGTAGTTTCGCCACGTACCTTTCTACCATGTCATTTACTGTCGACAAAAATGTCACACCGGGAGATTACTGCTACCATGCAATCCTCAGGATACCCATGGCGGGCAGGGATTATGGAGCTTTTACGGTCCGGGTTGTCCCCGGGCCAGTATCATAGATTTGGTCCCGGTATTGGCACATGGGGATTCTGTTTTTTTTGACGGATTCGTTTTCAGTAGTATATATTGGACTAACTAAGGCATCAACGGACGTAACAACATAAAAATTCTCCTGGCACTTCAGTACTAAACACCGCCCCTACCCGATTCCTGCCGTAAATACCCCGGCGACGGGCTAATTATTATCGCAAATATCCTGTTATTTCCATATTCCACATCCCCCAAAATGTGGAGGCCACGGCATTTTTATTTACGGGTGTTGTGCTTCTCGGAGGGGTCGCGGACCCCCCGGCCGCACGGGCCTCCGCCCCGATGTTATCCAGGAATTACTATCGCAGAAAGGGACCGGGACTCTTGGGATCGGTCGCACCACTGCCAAGGCCTTTGGGCCTTGTCTCCGAGGTGCTTCCTTGTTCTGCGGTTTAACCGGATATGTTTAATCGGGCAGAATGTTCGCTCCGGCGTATATCCTCCACTCACATCATGCCCTTGTTTTTCATACTGTACCGGGGTGGTACTGACGGCCATAACTTCGTCGCGATGCTCCTCGTTATCGCCTGCCCTCTCGCGGGTGTCATGTCTGATGATAAGACACCTTCGCGGTAGGCAATATCGCCCGCTTTCCGCTACCGCTTGCGGGCTACTTGTGGAGGCCGAGGCCCGGCTGATGCCGTGCCACCTGCGACGGCCCGATGAAACAGGATAGGGGTTGGGATAGGGGGAGCACCGGATCCAGCGACGAGGCACCCGGTTACCGAGCGGAGCGAGGTCGAGGTGCCGAGGAGCGACATCTTTTTTGGATCCTGCAGGATTCCATCCGGCCCGGGACAATAAGAACAACCAGGGATGAAGGCACCCGGTAACGGCCGGCAGGCCGTCGCGGTGCCGAGGACCGACGTCGTACCAACAGATCAAGAACCCGGAGGGAAGGCCCTCGGAGACGGCCGAAGGCCGGCAGTGGGCCTTCCCGCAGGGCAAAATTTCTATTTTTATCTTTCTTATGCAACGATATAAGACGACATTCACTTTCACACCACGCATGGAGACGATATATAACCTCATAAGTAGACATAGTATGTGGTGAAAGAACACGTTGCAAAGATTTTTTCCCAATATTGAGCACGTCGGAACCGTGAAATTGTCCGGCGGCATGTTGAGAATCGATGTGAAAATCCTCCAAGCAGCAATCGCCCGCTCTGATGTATCACGCCTGGTAGAGGACCGGTCACGTGTGACCGTATGGGACATGGCCCCGGTCTGGAACAACACCGGCGAACCTGTAGAAGCGGGTCAGGCATGGATCAACGGATCCGGCCGGGCCGTCATGTATCAGATTAAAGACAGGCGATACATCTCCCCACTCTCGCATATGAGAGCAACGGTCGCGGGGTCCCGCAAATTCGCGAACATCTCCACGATTGAATGGATCCCGGCAGCAATTGCAACGGGATCAACGGCACCTCAGGAGGTGCCGGCATGATACCAGCAGAAGAGGCAGCACTCATCGCAAGCCTCCGGGGCGAATCTGCCCGATTGCAAAAGCAGGCAACCGCGATCGAGTTCGACGCACAGGATCTTGAATACCAGGCACGCGAAATTGAAAACCAGTTCGAGTTCCAGGGGCCTTGTATTGGTTGTCCCCGGTACCGGTCCTGCTCCTTGTCGGGATCATGTGCTGCAATGGACAAATGCCAGATGGCCCGCGAGCTGGCAGGGGTGGCCTGATGTCATTCGTTGTCTATGAGATTGACCTGGTGAAAGGTGAGGGCATGGACCCCCACACCTTCTCAACCAGAGAAGGGGCACGGGATCACGCGGTTAAAATTGTAGAGGGGTGGCGCGAAGGCAACGACCGGATTGTCTTTGAGGGAAATATGGTCCTCGTCCTCACTCAATCGGGGCTGCTGGACTTTGGAGCACTAATCACGGAGGTGGCTTGAATGGGTTCAAATTCGGTATGGCAGCCACACCGGCCAATGCACCCAATCCTTTCTTCCCGGTGTTCCGATTGTTCCCAATACACCTGCATACGAGAAAATGGGAAACTCCCCTATCACCATTGCCAACGATACAACAGCGACGCCAGGTATGCGATCGACGGGTGCGATTTTCCTGCAGGTGCGGAGGTCTGCGAAAGTTGCGGTGCAGTTGTCCCAACCGAGGACCATATAACCGGTACAGAAGACCAGGGAGAACCAGAACGGGCCGGGTCCGTGAATTACTTCGCCGGGTATGACTGCTGCGAATGTGGTTTCCATGCGGAGGTGTAAGGGATGGCCACTTCAACCCCCCAAACCTTCTGGACCGAAGAGGACATCATCAGCCGGTACACCCGGGCCGATGGCCTGCGGGATGGCGAACTGATTGCAGCTCCCGAGGTCCTCACCCGGCAGGCCGGGATCTCCATCCCGGTCGCAATGACCAGGGCTGTGTGGGGCGGATATGTCAGCCCCCACTATCTCGAAAAGATGCCGGACCAGGACGAGATCGGCCGACTATGGGACCTGCTCTGGATGCTTCGATTAGCTGCCATGAAATCCAGAGGAAGCAGCGTTATCATATTCCGGGTAGCCTTTGAACTCCTCCGGGAGAGAGCCAGGTCAAGCGGATTTGTGCAAATCAGGGGTGGAGAAATCGTCGAACTGAAAGCGGTATGCGGACCGGGTGACGACAGTGAGCCAGTGATTACCATTATGCTCCCCGGGGAGGACTAAGTATTATCCATGGTCAAGGCTCCCCCTACTCCTCAATTTTATACAGTCGCCGAAGTGGCCGCGATGCTCCGGGTCCATGTCCAGACCGTGCGGTCATTGATAGCAAAACAAAAACTCGGAGCGGTCCGGGTTGGGGCCGAGTGGAGGATCAGTCAAGAACAGTTTGACCAGTTCGTCCGCGACAGTTCAAGTAAGTGACCGGGAGATCTCCGGCTTTGAACACGTTGCAATATTCAGCCGGCCGGCCCGGTCGGTTAATTCATTGCATTTATTTTCTTATCAGATTATCTCCCAGGACAAATTTTTCCCTGCGGGACAGCCCACTGCCGGCCTCCGGCCGTCTCCGAGGGCTGCCCCTGCGGGTACTTTTCCCGTCGGCACGATGTCGCTCCTCGGCACCTCGACCTCGCTTCGCTCGGTAACCGGGTGCCGCGTCGCTGAGTCAGAGGTTCCCCCTATCACAACCAATCCTGTTTCACCGGGCCGTCGCAGGTGGCACGGCATCAGCCGGGCCTCGGCCACCACAAGTAGCCCGCAAGCGGTAGCGGAAAGCGGGCGATATTGCCTACCGCGAAGGTGTCTTGTCATCAGACATGGCACCCGCGAGAGGGCAGGCGATAACGAGGAGCATCGCGACGAAGTTATGGCCGTCAGTATCGCCCCGGTCCAGTCTGAAAAACAAGGGCATGATGTGAGTGG
>CAIKOD010000060.1 GCA_903828975.1 uncultured Methanomicrobiales archaeon
CTTTTGTTTTAATTTCCCTTGAATTGGGATCGAAATATACTGATTTAACGTGTTGACAACAAGAGCGGAATATTCATGAGCTTTTAAATGTCTTTCTTCATTGCGGGCTTGTTTTCCAGTATAGGGCATATTGGCGAGCCCGCAAAGTATATAGATCTTTCTATAAACTCACATAATTCTGGTTTTCTGGATTGTCATGAAATTAGCGAAGTACTGATCCTGGGATCGTACAACAGAAATATTCCAGGATCCCGGAACAGGTAACGAGTGATCACACGTGGACATAACCAACATACAAAACACGAATTGGCAGGAGTCTGCTGCAACCGCCGGTAGTGATCACCTTGGTGAGATATTAAAAGTAGAACTGGAACTGGGCAGGCTGCTCTTCATAGCAGGTGCGCCAGGCCAGAGGATCCTTGATTCCATCTCGTTCCTGAATGAAAAACTTGAGGGGGGAAAGCTCAAGGTATTCTCGGTTTTGAGGCACTGGTTATCACGCTCGAACAGGGGCCGAAACGGAGAGTAGGCATGGTTGATTACCCGATGCCTGTCTCGATGAATGCCAACGCCATTGTGGAGATCAGCCGGTACTTACACTCCCTGCCGGATGGAAAAGACCCTTCCTCCGTATTCCACGATCTGGAAAAACTGCAGATCTGGCGTCATACTAACAGCGTACTGACTTTCGCGGCAGTAACCCTTTTTACGGTAATTTTCGGCTATTTCAACCATGCAGATGCATGGGCCCTCCTTATTATTGCGATCGCCGTCATCTTCGCGTGTATGGTCCGTGAATTGGTGATCGGCAAGGGCCACGGTTACTATATCGCAGTGCTTGTGACCACCCTCGTCGCTACCATAGCCGCTGCACTCTTATCACAGGTAATCCCAACCGGTACCCCGCTGATCTCCCTCATCATACCCTGCATCTTCGTAATCCCGGGTTTTCAGTTGATCAATGGTGGCTGGGAGGTCCTCCGCAACCACCTGCATATCGGTATCCCGCGTCTCGTGGTCTTCCTCAACGTGCTTGCCATCATGACCGTCGGGTTGCTGGCAGTACTGCTTGTTTACACCCCGGGAGCGGATGGTCCGGTCCTCACGTTTCCATTCTTCCGGACACTGGTCTTTGACACCATCCTTGGAGGACTGACTGCCATCTGTATCTGCGTCCTCCTGAACGCTCCCCGCCAGGCTATCCTCATATGCTTTCTCTGTGGTGTTGCCGGCCGCCTCGTCCGTACTGTGGTAGTGCTGGCCGGGGAGATGTATATCTGGGAGTGTTCTGCGGGATCCTGGTTATATCGGTAATTGCGCTGCTCTTTTGTTCGCACTGGCAGCTGCCCGTTGTCCTGCCCCTCGTTGCCGCCTCTGTGCTGTTTATCCCCGGCTATTATATCATCCTCACCCTGCAGGGCATGGCCCGGATAATCAGCATGGGGCAATCGGTCCCTTATGGAGGGAGTCGTGGCCTCAACTATTTCCACCGGTCTGCTGGCCTTCTTTATCGCAGCATCCATTGTCATGGGTACCTTGCTACCCCTCCTTATCTTCGGTAAGGACCGCAGATGGTACTGAACCAGCCCTGGTTCGGCGGGTTCCAATGACGTCCCAGGGATTTCGATGGGTTTTCCAGCCATTCTTATACGGCAGGACTTGCATTTAATATGAAAATCTCCCCCCGGCATTTTCATTTTGTATTCTTGTGCCCTTTTAGCATCATGTCTGTTTTCATGCCGTTAAAGAGCTCCTTCGCCAGCTCGCTCCTGGTAACAATAATATCCTCTTCCAGGCCATACACGTCATATTTTTTTGGAAAATCCGATTCTGTAGAAATCCTCTCAAATCTACCTTGCAGATTGGTAATTCCAAAATTTTGTTACGCTCTCTGGGCTCCGCCCCGCCACTTTGGCGGCCCGGTTGGGATAAGGAATGATATTCAAATCTCTAAAATTTCCTTCCAATGTCCCAATTGAACCCTGCCAATGAATATCTTATCGGGGGTGGGGCCGGGAGGGGGAAACCCCCTCCATCTACGTATCCCCCTCTTTTTTTTAAATATGCAGGGTTACTATAGAACCGAAAATCCTGAAACCTTTCTTTTTTCGTAATACTTTTGCAGGGATTTATTCGTTATTTATAGGAATTCATCAGCTTTTTTCCCATGTTATTCATACTTAACATCACCCTTCTTCATTTTCAGTCAGAACCATAAATGGGAATATTTATACTATCTTATAACGAACCTTGCTATGCAATAGCATGGCAGTGGTAATGGATGAAACATACGTATGTATTATTATTGATAGGAATGGTCGTAATTGGTGCATTCCTTGCAGGTTGCACCCAGCAGGCATCGACGGCACCAGCCCAGAACCTTAAGATCGGTGTTGTGGCGTCATTGACCGGACCGTCAAGTACTACCGGAAAAGATGTCTGGCAGTCCGCACAGCTTGCAGCCGAGGAGATCAACGCCAAAGGCGGAGTTTATGTAAAAGATCTCGGTAAAAGTGTCCCGATCGTGCTGGTCCAGGGTGATGATGAGTCAACACGGGAAGGCGGCCAGAAGGCAGTATCACGGATGATTACCCAGGATAATGTCGACATGCTGGTCGGGGGATTCTCGAGTGCCGTTGTTTCGGCGCACCAGTCAATCGTTGCCGAACATAATGTGCCCTATATCATTACCGGGGCTTCAACCCCTGTCATCACACGCCGGACTGATGTGAATACGAGTTACATGTTCCATCATGCACCGACAACTGATGATTCCGGAAGCCAGACCACGTTGTTTATCGATAATGTCATCCGTCCGGCAATCAATGCAAAGTTCGGGTACCCGCAGGACCGTCCACTGAAGCTCGCCATTCTCTACCAGGACAGTCCCTATGGAAAAGGTCATCTTGATGCAGTAAAGAACACGATCGCCAATAATAGTCTTAAAATCAACCTCGTCTCCCAGGAAACATTCAAAATGGGCGAGAGCGACTTCAGAACAGCGTTGACAAGCATCAAGAGCTCGGACCCCGATGTTGTCTACGTCGCAGCATTCTTAAACGAACAGATACCCATCGAAACACAGGCGATGAGAGATGTTGACCTGAAAAAGATCTTTATCGCCATTGAACCGAATGATGACCCTGATTTCTACAAGGGTGTCGGGAAATACGGGGACTACTCTGTAATACAGAGCCGTTTCAGTCCTTACACCGTTCCGAAAGGCCCGACTGAAGCAGCATACAACAAATTCGTTACAGATTTCGATAAGAAATTTGGTGGGTTCCCTGGAATGATGGGCGTTGCGACCTATGAGGGGGTATACATAGGTGCCAAAGCAGTCGAAAATGCAGGTACATTAAACAAAACAGCAGTAAAAACTGCGATTGCGAATTTGCAGATGCCCCAGATAGTCGAGGCGATGCAGGGCCAGACAATCAGTTTCTCAAAGGATTTCAGGGAAAGCAAATTCGACCTTACCATGGAGCAACTGGTATGGGACCCGTCGGTAAATGAAACAAGGCCGAAAATCGTCTCACCAGCTAACCTAAAAGAAAGGGACTTTATGCTCCCTGACTGGTATGTCCCGGGTAAAGCATAACCCCTTGTAACACCAATTTTTTTACAGCACCCCGGAGGGATGAGAAATGGAAATCGGCCTTGACATCTTCCTGCAGGTTATGGTATGGGGGTTATATGCAGGATGCATCTATATCCTTCTCGCAACGGGTCTCAACCTGATTTTCGGGGTAATGAAAGTCGTAAATTTTGCCCATGGCCAGTTGCTCATGATCGGGGCGTATGTGACCTTTTCTTTCTTTGTTCTCACGGGATTCAATCCCTATGTCCTGCTGGCGGCATCAATCCCCATCCTGATCGTGATCGGTGTGTGCATAGAGCGGCTATGTTTCCGTCCTATTCTTGGCACGGGGAAATTAAACGAGATCTTCATCAGTATCGGCCTGATTTATATTCTCGAAAATGTGGCTGCCATGATATGGACTGATGAATGGAAAACCATCCGGAGCCCTTTCGAAGAGATTACTGTTACGATCGGGGGTATGAAAATCCCCGTGGATTATCTCATTATCATTGTTACGACGGTGTTGATCCTTGTAGGACTCTATATATTCCTGAAGAAAACCCGGCTCGGTCTTGCAGTCCGTGCGACCAGCCAGAACCGGAAGGCCGCAATGCTAGTGGGGATCAATGTCGAACGGATGGACATGCTGAGCTTTGGGATCGGGGCCGGGCTTGCTGGGGCTGCCGGGACACTCTGGGTGGTCAGCGGTCAGGTGTTCAACCCGTACATGGGCTCTGTGCCTGCTGTCAAGGCTTTTGCCATTGTAATTATCGGAGGACTCGGGAGCATTCCCGGTGCGATTATCGGGGGTCTGATCCTGGGGATCGCTGAGAATTTCACCGTTTTAACGATTGGTGGTGCCTGGAAGGACGCAGTAGCATTCCTCATTTTAATATTAGTTCTCATAATCAAGCCGAACGGGCTGTTCGGAGAAAAGGCGGAGTGAAGAGATGATAGAAAAAAACCGTGTTGTCCTGTACCTCACCGTCGCTACGCTTGCTTTTGCGGTCCTGTTTCCCCTTGTTACCGGGCTGAACATGTATTATTTAACCGTTCTTATCCTGATCGTCATTTTTATCATCTTTGCTTCCGCCTGGAACTTCCTTACCTATAGCGGCCAGGGATCTCTTGGGCATGCTGCGTTCTTCGGGATTGGAGGGTACATCTCTACCCTGATCGCGGTGAAAAGCGGCCTTACTCCATACCTGACAATTTTTATCGGGGGGGCGGGTGCAGCTTTAGTCGGGCTTTTTATTGGAGCTATCTGTGTGAGGATGAAGGAATGGTTCCTCGCCATGGTCACGTTCGGGTTTGCCGTGATTATCCAGGTGCTGGTAGCAAGCCAGTTCGTTTCTGTCACCGGGGGTTGGGATGGTGTTGCAGCACCTCCGCTGATCAGCAATACGGTGCCGAACTACCTCGTATACGAATATTATTCCATCCTGCTTATTGCAGTGGTTGTTATACTCCTGTTCAGGACAATTTTAAATTCCAAAATAGGCCTTGCATTTTCTGCGATCCGGGAAAATGAACTGGAGGCCCGTGCATCGGGGATCGATCCGGTCAGGTACAAATTGTTCGCATTCATGGTAAGTGCATATTTTTCGGGTCTTGCAGGAGCCCTGGAAATATCCTATCTCGGGTATGTCACACCCGAAATATTTGGCGTTGATATATCGTTCTGGCCGATTATTTATTCCATAAGTGGCGGGCTCGGTACACTTGCGGGGCCGATCATAGGGACAATTGTGATTACGCTCCTATGGGATGGCCTCCAGTCACTCGGCCTTACCTATGGCAGGTTCATTATTATCGGTATCATCCTTGTCCTCGTCGTAATATTCCTGCCACGCGGACTGGTCTCCCTGCCGGAAGTAATTAAAAAACGGGCGCCCGTATGGAAGGCACGGTTCAATAAACTGCTTTCAAAATAATTTTGGGTATAGTGACAATCTAGCCACTAACCTCCATCTCTAACAGCTCAAGGATACGTTTCACTTTCATCTTATCACTATCGTTTCTGTGATTGTATCGCCAGACATATTCCCCCAAATACAATGGTAATTTCTCTCTCCGTA
>CAIKOD010000061.1 GCA_903828975.1 uncultured Methanomicrobiales archaeon
ACCAGTAGGGATTGAATGACCGAAAATGTACAAAACATACTGATAGGGTTTTTAACAAAACGGGCTCTGTAGAAACGGGCTCTGTAGAAATCCTCTCAAATCTATCTTGCAGATTGGTAACTCCAAAATTTCGTCACGCTCCCGGGGCTCATGGCCCGCCGCTTTGGCGACCCCGGTTAGGATAGCGACTATCCCCAAATACTCTGAATTTAATGAGCCTTCGGGAAACCCTGCCCAAAGAATATCTTAACGGGGGTGGGGCAGGGAGGGGGTGAAGCCCCCTCCTGTCTTCGTATTTCCCTCTTATTTTTTATGACACCAAAGGGTTTCAACAAAGCCCAAAACCGAAATATTCCTTTAAAAAAAATAACCCGGTTTGAAACCACATCTCTTTATTTCCTGACACCACAACGATCGGAATGTAACCCTTATGTCCGCGAAACACTTTCTCATCATCATCATCATTATCGGAATTGCCATGATCCTTGCTGCAGGATGCACCCAGCCTGCTGTTCTGCAGGAAAAAGGTTCAGGAAACCCCTGTCGTGACGGTGACCGTTCAGGTCCCGCGGCTCACCGGCCCTGATGCGGCGGTATCCCGGAAACTCGATAACTATATGACAGCGCTTACCGATGCCGGCAGGTTCAGCGGAACGGTACTTGTGGCACGGGGCGATACCGTGATCCTCTCGAAAGGGTACGGTATGGCGAACTACGAGTTCTCCATCCCCAATACACAAAAGACCGTATTCCCTGTCGGCTCGAATACCAAGCAGCTCACCGCGGCCGCCATTATGAAGCTGCAGGAACAGGGGAAGTTAAATGTCACCGACCCGGTCACGATGTATATCCCCAATGCAACGAAATGGAAGGACATCCGGATTTATCACCTCCTGAACCATACCGCGGGGATCCAGTCAGACGGGGCATTCTCCCTCACCGACCGTACAGATCTTACCCTCCCTGAAACAATGGAAGGGATAACAGCACTGCCACTGACCTTTGAACCAGGATCGAGCTATACATATTCCAATAATGGCTATATCACCCTCAGTTACATCATCGAGCGGGCTTCGGGCATGTCATACGATGATTACCTGAAAACGAACATCTTCCAGCCACTCGGCATGAACAGTACCGGGCAGGACAATGCCCGGGATGTCTTTTCCAACCGTGCGTCCGGGTATACCACTTTGAACGGAAAACAGGTCTACTACGACCTCCAGAACATCCATAACTCCTGGGGTGCCGGGTCCATCCATTCCACGACCGAAGACATGTTCAGGTGGGTGCGTACCTTCAATACACCAGGAACGATCCTTTCTCCACTGTCAACCGCTGCGATGGTGAAAAACCATTACGGGATTGAGAGCGGGAAATTGAAGAACCGCACCTACATCGGCTTTACCGGGCGCAATTTCGGGTTCATCTCGCAGACCCTGTATTATCCGGACGAGGACATAAGCATCATGTTCCTGTCAAACCATGACAGGATCCCGGTGCTTACCCAGGTAAACGACCTCCCGCGATCGTCTTTAATGGGACGTATTCCCAGCCGCAGAAGATCAACCGGACGGTAGTGCCGCTGACCACAGGAGCACTCGCGGAATACACCGGGACGTATGCACCGGCATGGGAGAAATCATGGACGATTACCGTATATGCTGATGGCAACCACCTGTTTTACGATGCGGTCATGCCCGGCGATAAGAAGGTCGAGCTCTTTTCCGGGGGTAATGATACGTTCTTTGTGACACCGGAGTCAGACGATGCATACATATTCACCCGTGACGCAGCCGGAAAGGTCAACGGACTGAAGATGTATACCATGGAAGGCTCGTATGACGAGTCCGAGAAGGTGGCGTGAAGGTCCGTATATTTTTTTTTGGATCTGGTGACCCGAAGACCAGACGTTACCCAAATTAAGCATAAACAGGCAGATTTTTCTCCTGGAACACAAACCTGGCATCGTTCTGGTGTCTGTTCGGGAGATCGGGGAGTTTTCATTTTAAAAAAAGTGTACCTGTCAAAGCGATAATAAAATCATAAGATTTTTCGTCAGGTACTCTCAATGCCCACCATGAACAATTCCGCCTTGCGCTATGCATTCCTCTTCTTTGCTGCGTCCCTTGTGGTCGGCATGATCTTCCTTGCCGGTTGCACAAGTACACCCAAGAAAACCGAAAAAATCAACGGTTTTGATAATTTTATTACAGCGAAAATGGCGGAATATGAAGTACCGGGTGCCGTTGTCGGGATTGTCGAGAACGATACAGTGGTATACATGAAAGGTTTCGGTGTCCGGGAGATCGGGAAACCTGATAAGGTTGATCCCGACACCCGCTTCCAGATCGCCTCAGTATCCAAGTACGTCACTGCCGGTGCGGTCGGCTCCCTCGTTGACGAAGGAAAACTTGACTGGGACACACCGGTTGTCACGTACCTGCCGGGCTTTGAACTGAAGGACACGTACGCCGGTGAGCACGCTACCCTTCGCGACCTGCTCGCCCACCGCACGGGGTTCCGGGCCTACGATGGCGACCTGCTGGGCAGGCTCGGGTATTCCAACGGCGATATGCTGGAGCGGATGCGCTACCTGGAACCAGGCACCAGTTTCCGGGAGAAGTACGTCTACTCGAATGCAGGTTTCTTCATCGCCGGGGAAGCTGCTGCTGCCGTGGACAACCGGAGCTGGGAGGACCTGACCGATGCCCGCATCATCAGGCCGCTCGGCATGACGCGGTCAGGAGCTCATCCGGAGACCCTGTACCTCGATGAGAACCACGTCTCCGGCCATGCCGGCACAGGCAGGGACGTCCAGACCATACCCCTCGAAGAAGCAGGGTTTCCCGCTGCCGGCCAGGTGGTCTCTACCGGCCGGGACATGACGCAATGGCTGCGGATGATGCTGAACAATGGGTCGGTTGACGGAACGCAGGTCCTCACACCGAAGACGGTCAGAGAGATCCATGCAGCGAGCCTGGTTGCAGGGCACGGCGGGCCTCTTAACGATCTGAACGGGGCAGTCGGGCTCGGCAGCGACTCGTACAACTTCCTTGGCGAACGGGTCATCGAGAAGAACGGCGCCCTGGACGGGGTCCGCTCGATCGTGATCCTTATCCCGGGAAAGAAAACCGGCCTTGTTGTCATTGCCAATAAGCAGCTGACGGTCTTCCCGGAAGCGGTCCGGGACGAATTCCTCGAGCGGTACATCGGGAAGAGCGGGGTCGACCTGCAGGCACGGGAAAAGGCCAGCCAGACAGGGTGGAACTCGCTCATCAAATCCGTAGAACGGCCCGCAGATGCAGGACCGGCAACGATCAGCCCGTCAGCGATCGCAGGAATGTACAGGAGCGACCTGTACGGGACCATGCAGGTTGAACCGGGCTCGGATACCGGGAATATGACCTTCGGGATCGGGCCGGACAAGTACCCCGGGACCCTCATGCACGTGACACATAACACCTGGTACCTGTCATTCCCGAACCCGGACGACCAGGTCGGCTATCTCACCTTTGCAGCTGACCCGTCAGGTTCTGTCACCGGTTTTATCTCCGAAGAGTTGGGCCCGTTTACACGGGTGTGACCGGAGGGGCTGGTGCCAGCCAGTCAATATTTTTTTCATCCAACACGTTACCCGGCATTTGTGTTCGGGGTCCGTCAGAAGTTACCGGGTCACGGGAAGGAAATCACGGACGCCAGTACTCTGATTCCCAGCTCCCGTCAGCCCACACCTTAAGAATATCATAATCCCGCATCCGTGTTGCCTTGCTCATCGCCTGTTTCCGGCTCAGCATCCTCTTCTGGATGAAATCATATTCACAGACAATTTTTGAGTTCCGGAGCAATGTCACCCGGATCGGGTGGTGCCGGTACATGACGTTTTCCTTTCCCTTAACATACCATTTTATTCTCTGGAAGGTGAGCCAGTCAAGTTTCATGGCGAGTGTGGAGTGGAACATGAATCCTTCGGCGGATTCCAGGTCATAGTCACGTAATGAACAGTAAGGGGAGATTGTCCGGGACAGCTCGTACCTGAATTGCCTTAAGGTGTTGTCAGGAATAATTGAAACATAAACAACCCTTGTATTGTCAAAAAAACCGTAACCCCCTACCTCGTATTTCGGGATCTTCTCCTGGTCCGAACATATCCGCGTGAAATCTTCTACGAGTTTTTCTTCATAGGGGGTTGAAAAAGGCCCGGCCAGGGTGATGTGCGGGATTACACATTTGTCCCTGATATTAAATTTCCCTGATAACTGGTTGCTTAACGTGCTAATCTGGTGCTTCACGGAACCCATCTGGCGGATATCTATCAGATAACGGACCATTTTTCACACCCTCATACAAGTGGCAACCCGATATATTATAATTACGACTTTGGGGATGGTGTCAATATCCGTGGCTCACGTCATACTCGCCGTCCATATAACCGGGACCAGGAGCAGCAATACGCCATGCCGATCTGTGAATCCCGTCAAAACGGGAAATAACCACTGTGGTTAATCGGATGCAGGTTTTTTCTGCAAATTTCGGGATAATACCAGTTTTTCCGTTCAGTTGATATCCTCAGTACTTCTCTAAATCACCTTTTTCAAACATGGGTGATTCAACCTTCGATTCATAAACCATCCATTAAATAGGCCTATTTCGGATTGGAATATGGTTTCGGAAACCGCATCGTTTTTGGATTGCAGTCCAAATCATAAGTCGGAAGTGGTCGAACCGGAATCGCGCATCGTCCAC
>CAIKOD010000062.1 GCA_903828975.1 uncultured Methanomicrobiales archaeon
CTTTTGTTTTAATTTCCCTTGAATTGGGATCGAAATATACTGATTTAACGTGTTGACAACAAGAGCGGAATATTCATGAGCTTTTAAATGTCTTTCTTCATTGCGGGCTTGTTTTCCAGTATAGGGCATATTGGCGAGCCCACAAAGTATATAGATCTTTCTATAAACTCACAAAATTCTGGTTTTCTGGATTGTCATGAAATTAGCGAAGTACTGAACATAGACAGGTTTCATACGAAATGTTCAGGATATGACCTGATAATGGTATCAATCCATACGCGGGGAGCAGTACTATGGTGCCAGCAGCTAAAACTTAATGAATAACTGCCAGAATATATTTCTACAAGGAAGTGACTGAAAATGGCAAAAATTATTATTGAGCCAAAACGCGGACAGGACGGGCAGATTGATTATGTAGTGACCTACCAGGACATCAAAACTGACAACCAGTTCATGGTCACGACAACCAGTGATGCGGGTGAAGCCCTTTCACGGCTCAAAGAAACGCTCGAAAATGAAGTCAGCGAGATGTCAAAGAAAAAATAATATCCGCTCTGTAGGAATCCTCTAACCGAATTTTACTAAAATCAGGGCTTTGTTGAAATGCTCTCAAATCTATCTTTTAGCGAAGTTATTCCAAAATTTGATCACGCTCACGGGGCTCCACCCCGCCGTTTTGGCGGCCCCGGTTGGGATAGGGAATGATCTCTATATCACTGAAATTTTTGGGAATTCGTCAGTTGAACCCTGCCCGGAAGTCTATCTTATTGAGGGAGGGGCAGAGAGGGGGATACCCCCTCCCGTCCACGTATTCCCTGTTCTTTTTTAAACTCTTAGGGTTTCCCATGAAAACAGACATGATACTTAAAGGCCACAAGCATACAAGATGAAAATGCGAGTGGGGATTTTCATATTAAATGCCTGAACGGACCCCAATATAAGGAGATTTTTAACGAAGTATTTTCAATCGTCCGTGTGTGAACTTCCCGTTCATGGGTGTTTCAATAAAGCCATAATATCATTTCTATCCGGACTGGTTACCACCCAATTCCGAAAATACATGTATCCTTTACCGGGAAAAACGGACCATGGACTTGGCGGGATTTGAACCCGCGGCCTTTACGTTGCGAACGTAACGATCTACCCCTGATCTACAAGCCCACCCTTTAAAAAAATGGTTATTAAAGAATAATTTCGATATCTAATTTTTCTGCCAGTTCCTTATATCTGTTCCTGATTGTAACCTCGGTCACGCCTGCGACCTCCGCGACTTCCCGCTGAGTCCGCCGCTCTCCACCGAGAATTGATGAAATGTAGATTGCAGCTGCCGCAACCCCGGTCGGGCCGCGCCCGCTTGTAAGTTCGCGTTCGCCTGCCTGCCTCAGGATCTCGACCGCACGACTCTGCACTTCCCCTTTGAGGGAGAGACCTGAGCAGAACCTGGGAACGTAATCAATTGGTGAAGTGGGGAGAAGTTTTAACCCGAGTTCGCGGGAGATGAACCGGTAGGTACGCCCGATCTCTTTCCTTGACACACGGGACACTTCAGCAATCTCATCCAGTGTCCTTGGGACATTGCACTGCCTGCATGCCGCGTAGAGGGCTGCTGCTGCCACACCTTCTATACTTCTTCCACGGATGAGGTTCTTGTCTACCGCGTCACGGTATACGACTGCTGCGGTCTCCCGTACATTTCTCGGGAGACCGAGTGCCGATGCCATCCGGTCAAGTTCTGATAGTGCGAAGGCAAGGTTTCGTTCGGTTGCATTTGATACGCGTATCCGGCGCTGCCACTTCCGGAGGCGGTACAGCTGGGCACGGTTCTTGGATGAGATCGCACGCCCGTAACTGTCACGGTTCCTCCAGTCGATCATCGTTGAGAGGCCCTTGTCGTGGATTGTAAAGGTCATCGGTGCACCTACCCTTGACCTCTTCATCCGCTGGTCGTGGTCGAATGCACGCCATTCAGGTCCACGGTCAATGAAATCATCATCGATTACAAGACCACAGTTCTGGCATACCAGTTCGGCACGTTCATAGTCGTGTACGAGCTGCCGGCTGCCACATTCGGGACATACCGTTTCGGTATGGTCCTCAGCCTTCTTTTCGTGCTCTTTCACACGTTCCTTGACGCGATTTTTGAGGGCTTCCCTCTCGTTCTGGAGAATTTTTAATTTTTCTACTTCCTGCATACTGCCTCACCTGCTCTACTTCGAATATAACTTCTCACCAGCCACCGTCTCACACGGGTTACGACAGAGGACAACGGCGTAAGGGGACGAGACCTTTCCAAAGACGTCCATAATCTTCCCTACGGGCTTCATCCGCCTATCAATAACCTCGCTGTATAAACGGGGGAGTTGTGCAGCATCACATTGCACGATCAGCATACGCCTGCCATATCTATTCAGAGCGCGACCAATTGCTCTCACAGAAGTTACCTCGATAGAATGCCGGGCAGCTGACTTGTACAGCTGAATGATTTAGCAATCTATATATATTGATAGTCGTAGTATAAAAGGCTGTTGTGAAATTTTAAATATTGATATTGGGAAATTCACCGGGACAACCATTGTTTGATATTTAAAGACATTACCTGCCTGCATTCCTGCTCATCGAGTCCTGCTCCCCTTGCAATCGAAATCCGTGCGCGCTCGTCAAGGAGATCGTGGGGGGCATGGGCATCCGAGTCCACAACAAGCATGCACCCGTGTTCCCTGGCCAGTTTTGCCACATGACCGTTCGCACGGTTGTGGCCGCCCCGGGAAGTCAGCTCCAGGGCAAGCCCGTTTTCAGCTGCCAGTTTCACATCGGACGCGCTGATCAGCCCGGGATGGGCAAGCACATCAACCAGGGGGCAGGCACAGGCGGCATGGTTGGTGCCGGGTGCAACAGGTTCAACAAGGGTCTCCCCATGAACCAGCACGATATCTGCACCGGAATTTTTGGCGAGTTCTGCGAGTGACGGGATTTCAACAGGAGGTACATGGGTGATCTCCACCCCGCACAGGAGGTGGACTCCGAAATGCCCAGCAGAGGTACGTAATACCTGCAGGTTTTCAACGACTGACCTGGTATTGGTAGCATCGACATGATCAGTAATTGCAACCGTCGTATACCCGATGACTGACATCCGGCGTATCAACTCAACCGGCAGCATCTCTCCGTCGCTCACAAGCGTGTGCGTGTGGAGGTCGTAGAGACCGGTCATTTTCTGGCCTCAAGTTTTGCACATACACGCTTCAAAAGTTCTGGTTTTGATTTATCCCAGGTGACCACAATACGCCCTTCCCGCTTGGCCCAGTGACAGGGGTGATGCTTCTGTTCGGCAAGATATTTCACACCGCTTTTTTTCAGTGAGTTCTCAATGTCAGCGAGTGTGGGGTTTTTTACAGCCTTCGACAGAGGCACTTTCCTCCCCTGTTCGCGCTTCAGGCTCGCGTTGAAATAGCAGGGATAGAGAATGCACGCTCCTTTCATGATTTCATATGTTTGGGAGTGAACCTATAAACAATGTCGGGGGAAACATACTACTCATGCACCATATCGACGTCAGAATTGAAAAAGATGTATACGACGTCAATAATAGTATTGCCGACGCTAACTCATCCCATCTCAGGGAGCACGGGGTCCGGGCCTTTGACCTGCTCGGGGCGATCGGGTCCGGCAAGACGGCCCTGATCGAACGGATGGCCCCCCTCCTGTCGGAAAAGGGGTTACAAGCCGGCGCTATTGCGGGCGATGTCTACGGTGACGATGATTTCAAGAGGATCGTGGCCCTGGGGATCCCGGCGGTGAATGCGAACACCGGCAAGGAATGCCACCTGGATGCCCACATCGTGGAGCACGCCATTGACCACCTGCCCCTCGCGCAGATCGATGTGCTCTTTATCGAAAACGTGGGAAACATGGTCTGCCCCACGGATTTCCGGCTCGGCGCCGAGAAACGCATTGTAGTCGTGAGTTCAACGGAAGGTGACGACGTGGTCAACAAGCACCCCATGATGTTCCGCGGCTGCCAGATAGGTGTGATCAACAAGGTTGACCTTGCACCGCTGGTAGGGGCCGATCTCGACCGGATGGAGCGGGACATGCACCGGTACAACCCGGGGATGCAGGTGTTCCGTACTAATTTAAAGACCGGGGACGGTGTCGCACCTCTCCTCGATGCCATACTCCGGTGATCAGTTCAACATATATAGAACAGGAGGCAATATTTAAAGCACTATCGCAGGGAAGGATTCCGGCGATGATATCATAAAAGGGGCAATTACAATGCTTTGGCAAGGTAGATCAGTCAGGCAGGCAACCGGTGGAAGATACCGGCCTGCACAGGGTAAACGAAGAGCAGAGATCGGTTCAGGACCCGCAGATACCCATATTGGCATAGACAGGATCCGGCTTGTCCGCACATTTGGCGGGAACCAGAAGATTCGTGCATTAAAGGCAACCTATGTAACCGTATCCACTCGTTCAACAGGAAAGGCACAGAAAGTCAAGATCGAGAAGGTAGAGCAGAACGGGGCAAACCCCAACTATGTACGGCGAAATCTCCTTACCAAGGGCGCAATTATTCACACCGAACTCGGTAGCGCACGGATTATAAGCCGCCCCGGCCAGAATGGTGTAATAAACGCCATTCTGATCGAATAATCCTTTTTTTCCGGTTTTTGCGGCATGCCGGGTGGGTGTCAGGATTCTTACTGCATATCCGGCCCTTACAATTTCTCTGGTACCATGTACGCATATCAGGGATAGTGAAAACGCCAATTGTCTGGTAACGGCAGGTACTCCGAAAGGCACACAGGCACCAATGAATTGATAGCAGCCCTGGCAGAATAGTACATGGGACAAAATGGCAATCTGGCACGTGTTTATACGAAGGGATAAAATCCTGACAGGGGGGACCGGGTATTGAGCCTGATCACAACGATAGCTGCGCCATTCCGGCATACGAGGAAAGACCGGCTCAAGAAAAATGAGATCGTATACTACCTCGCATTTGACAGGAAATGGATGAGTATCGAGCAGGCCAATGTCATCCTGAAACGTGCGCTGGACGAGGGGCTTGTTGGATATGACGGGGAGATGCTCGCACCTAAATTTGATATCCAGTCTGTGGAAGTCCCCATCGGCTTCAAGCCGTCCCAGTCGGTTTTTGAATTAAATGACCCAGTACAGTCGCTGATCGACATAGTGGTAAAATCAAGTGGCAGGCAGGAGACCGAGATCGTTGCAGAGATGAACCGCATGAAATCGAAGGATTTTGACGACCTTCTCAGGCCTGAAGCTGCCGTAATCATTCTTGCAAAGCGCTACGGTGTCCCTGTAGAGCAACACATTGTTGCCCTGAAAGAAAACCTGTTAAAAAAGTAATGATTTATGCTGCCTTTTCGGCGGGCGCGGCCTTCGGGAAGAGCTCCTCGAGGCCTTTTTCACCGTATGTGGTGACCTTGGCATTTATCTGGACAAAATCTGCCATAATTTCGTTCCCGCGGACTGGTTTCCGGCGGCGTTCGCCATCCATGACCGGGTGGAAACCTACACCGCCTGAAAGCAGCAGTTTTCTGCGTCCCGCAAACGGGAGGTTCTGCTTTGCAGGAGTACCGTTCCTGTCGGATGCGCCGGTGATCTTGATCCTGTACCCGGCAATGCCGAGGGATGTGGCATCTACTTCGTCACCGACATGTTTGCCCATTAGAAATGCTGCCGCGCCGCCGCTTACATCGACTTTGTGGGACTGTCCGTTTTTAGGGTCTGATAAGACTATTTTAAATTCAACCATTATCTCATTCTCCGGTTATTTTTATCCTGATCAGGGGGATACCGCAATCCCGTTTGCTGCCCTGTAGATGGATACAGGACCACACCAGGGGTGAAAATCCTGAATTCTATGACGGCCCGCCCGTGCGGAACCATCCGGGAAGTACCAATTACATTGGGCGAATGTGCTATTAAATACTACTTTCCCCAGAAGGGTTCTGCACGCCGTTTCATCGAAGTGAACTCCCCGAGTACTTCCTGCGTCGGGATCGGGAGGTGGGATAGCATTTCGCGCTCCAGGACTTTTACATGGCGTTCCGGGATATCGACATACAGGTCGTCGTCCACATCCAACTGCCGCCCGACTGTTGCCCCTTCAATCGAGATCGCGACTTCCTTTCCTGCTTCGGCTTCCCTGATCGCCTCCTGGTTATACTGGATGGACTTGAGATGCCCGACCTTCCTGCCGTCCCGCTGGACAAGGTTCACATCTGTCCGGAGTGCGCCGCCAAGGACCCGGACACCCACCACGGCCGGGTTGCTCTGGCGGAAGATACAATTCGGGAGTACCCGGATCTTTGCCGGCATCACGATCTGTTCGAACCGCTGTTTTTCCATTTTCCGTTTTACATCATCACGCCATGCAACGTAATCATCCACGAGCTGGTAAATTACGCGCCCGGAAAAAACCCGGATATGGGCATAGAGGGGTTCCTTAATCATCTCTCCTGCATCGGGGAGGATCGAGGTATTGAAACTTAATAAAACACGATAATAGGGGTTTTTAATTGTACCGGTCTCGATGATGTCATGACGGCTGACCGGGCCGACGCTGGCCTTCATTACCTCGATATTCTTCTCGGTCAGTTCCTTGCAAATCGCCTCGAGGGCCCCTATAGTATCTGCCTTGATTACAAGCCCCTCGGGGCTGAGCTGGACGTGGATATCCTCCATCTCGCGCCGGATCTCTTCCATTGCCTCTGCCGGATCACCCCGGATGACACGGATTGGTGAGCCGGCTATTACTTCCTCGAGGTCAGGCGCCGTCAGCTTGATCCCGACCGCGGCGGTAACTGACTTGACACGTTCAAAGCGGTCTTCTACAAGGATCTCCTTCATCGGCCGCGGCTTAAGGAGCGACCGTACTTTTGTAATGATCGGGCCGTCCTGCGTGGCAGCGGCAATCTCGTCACCAACTGATAACGTGCCGTCATACAGGATTACATCAAGGGTCGTCCCAAGACCGCGCTCTTCCTTGACTTCAAGCACGGTGCCCTTTCCAGGCCCTTCTACAAGCAGCGTGAGGGAGTCTTCCATGTACCGCTGGGCAAGCCCGATCATCACCATCAGCAGCTCGGCGATCCCCTCACCGGTATGTGCACTGACAGGGACAATTGCCAGGTTCCTCTGGAAATCATTCACCCGGTCAAACCGCTCGGCTGAGAAATCGAGATCAGATAACTCACCGACAATTTCGTAGATCTTTTTCTCGAGGAACTCCTTCACACGGTCATTCTGTTTTGAGAAGGTAACGGAAAATGCGTCACCCGGGTTTGGTCTCCAGCCATGCAGTTTGTCCATCTTGGTAGCCGCAAGGACAAACGGGGTCTTGCAGGCACGGAGGATCTGCAACGCCTCGATTGTCTGTGGTTGGAACCCCTGGTTGATGTCAACGACAACGATTGCCATATCAGCCAGTGCCCCGCCCCTGGCACGCAGGGTGGTAAATGCCTGGTGACCCGGGGTATCGATAAAGAGGAGGCCCGGGACATTGGTTGAGAGCTTTCCCATCGCTCCGCTCATCAGCCTGATGGCATCAATCGGGACCATCGTTGCACCAATATACTGGGTAATCGCACCCACTTCTGATTTCACTACTGATGAGCCCCGTATCCTGTCGAGCAGGGACGTTTTCCCGTGGTCAACATGCCCGAGCACGCATACAATAGGCGTCCGGATCTTCTGATGTGTTGCCGTATTCACCACCCCTGAATTGATTGCCAGGATGATATGGAAGTGTTGAGAGCAGGGTCCTGATAAGTATCGGGAAAAAACGCGGGTTTTCGCGATCTTCCCACCTATTCATCAGGTAGACAACAATTCATCACTCACTGCTATGTAATAGCGCATAGTGATTATTAAATAGTCTCTTTTATCGCATCCGGGCGGTTGTTGCGTTTATTGCCATGCCTGGGAAACTATTGCAGGACATGGGGAAAAATGACTCAGGAACCACCTTACGGTGAACATCTGCGATATTTTTAATTAACAAAAAAATCATCCACTCATCATACAGGAATCCATGAGTCTCAAGCAGTTAGCTTAAGTATATTCAATCACAAAAGTAAGAGGGATATTTTGCCAGGGTGGGGTAGTTGGTTATCCTAGGGGACTGTGGATCCCCCGACCCGGGTTCGAGTCTCGGCCCTGGCCTGATTACCACTAGTTAAAATCTATTCTCGATTTTAGGCATGAATTGCTAGTATTTCCTGATGGAATCTGCCAATAGATGTGATCTCGGAAGGGTATGGCGCTGCTCCGAATCCCTGCCATCTTCTCTATTGCAGTTATCGCTATTCGGGTAATTTTTTGAGGAAATATATTAAGTAATCATTTCTCCGGATGGTTGCCCTTTCTCGTGTAAGGGAGGGAATACCGGTAGCTCACGATAAAGCCCATCACCAGTGCGATGGCCATCGCAGGGACGAGTGCGTTCTCAAAAACGATGGCGATGATCAGGGCAATGGCAATTGGACTCCGGAGTAATGCGACACTGATTCCGGCAATGACGCAAACGAGGCAGACCGAGAGAGGGATGAAGGGAAAGAGCCGGAATACAAGGATCCCGACAGTACCCCCGATAAAGAAGCTCGGGAAAATGTATCCCCCGGCAAACCCGGTGGAAAAGGAGAAGGTCACGAGGATGATCTTTACCACGACAAGGACGAACAGCAGGAGGATGCTCACCTCAAGGTAGTTATTAATAAGGACCTGGAGCTGCTCATTTCCCATGAAAAGGGCGAGAGGAAGGAGGATCCCGGCAATCCCTAATCCAAGACCGCCAATCAGGCCAAGGAGAACCGGCCGATGCTCAAGCGGTTCGAATATCCCCCGCATTTTCTTGTACATAAGGATAAAAAATATCCCGCATGTCCCACCAAGGACGCCAAGACCGACAGCATAGAGCAGATCGATGTTCCGGAACTCCGGGTAGGCTGGCAGCGTAAACACGTTGCCGAGGAATGTGCCGGAAAGAAGGAAATAGGCCGCAAATCCCGCCGTAGCCGCAACAATGGACGGGAGGACCGCTTTCCAGGTCATGACACCTTTCTCGAGGGTTGTCTCGATGAAAATGAGGGGCCCGGCGAACGGTGAGGTCAGGAATGCACCGAAGAACCCGCTGATGGCGGAGAGCGATGAGAGGGTGACAACCGGGGGAGGCATACGGGCATTCTCGGCAATTGCGGTACCTATTGCACCAGTAGAGACGGTAAGTGGCCCCTCCGGCCCGAGGGGGGCCCCGCAGACAAGGGAGACCAGACCCCGGAGAAAGAGTTCAATCCCCCTTTTCAGGTCAAACCTGCCTTTCTCGGTAAACTCGACAAGGTCCTCTGCCATGATGGCGATCTCGCCATTAAAATAATGTCGTATCAGCCCGGCACCAAGCCCACCGATAATACAGATCACGAGAATCCAGGGATTAAAGACCGGAGACAGGGAGTACACGGGAATCCCGTTCCATAAGAACCCGGTGATTAAATTCTCCAGGAAAAAGAAGGTGATCATCAGGAGGGCGCCGATTACCCCAACTATGGAGACAAATATTAGCAGGAAATAAAACTTTCTGGTGTTTAACGAGTCCATCTCTTCATCGATCTCTGTGCTACTGACACTCTCGGGCATCGCGGTCTCCTTTACAAAGTGAAAACCCGTGGAGTATTAAATGCCACCGCTTTGCTGACTGCCCGCGTAGGTCCGCAGGCCCGGACCCGGTATTATTACTACAAATAATCGTTAGATTTTTATTATTCCTATTAATTTCCGTTTTTTTAAAAATCCCTCTCTTCGAATTATCAGGCTCTTCCGGATTATTTTTCTTATTTTTATAGGTCGAACAGAGAGGATTGTATCCTAGAGCAGGGTATCGGGATATTTCAAATCCCCCACTCCCTCAATATTGACCGGTCTATTGTTCAGAACTGTGCGGTATGACTGGCAGCAAGGGCGAGATATCCAATGATATAGAGCGCTGCTACAAAGAATGCAGTGTTGATAACACTCTTTGTCGCACGCGCCCTGATTTCCACGACGTACATTGCTTCGTACGCATGGAGGAGCAGGGCGCAGAGCAGGTAGGTACCATAGGTAAGAAGACTAAGCCCACACGCGAGGGGCCCCCAGTTCAACCCCGCAGCCATTAAGGCGATCAGCCCGATCGCAAGGTTCGCATACCCGACCTCGAGCTGGAACTCCGGGCGGTCCTGGGCCCACCCCATCCTTGCCTGGTCTGACCGGTAGAATACCGAGTGCCGGAGGAAACTCAGTAGCCCGACTACCCCGACAAGGGTTGCTGCTGCAACCCTGTACGCCAAATCAGGGTTAATGAACAGGAAATAGATTGTTACAAAAATTCCGATAATTGTTGCAACGAATGTTGCGGCAAACAGTACCGATGCTATTGCCGGACCCGCAGTAGTTCTGGCCATAGAAGGTATTGGAGGCTGGATTGGTCAAATAACTGATCTTATACACCGGAGGTCCGAACTCAATTTTTTATCCCTCGCCATACTTCTTACACTTCAGTAATTCAATATTCCCTCAATCAACGGGTTCCGTTTTTGCCTGTCGGTAGTGCCATGCAGTAATTTCTGGCAAATAAAGATAATACACCCAGATGGATTAGTCATCTGCCCCAATGGGGGGACGGTGTTATTAAAATGAAGAATACAGCAGCATCACTTGCAAATAAGGAAAATATCGAACGCTGGAAAGCAGTTATTGAACTTGAGAAATTTGGGCAACCGGCAGCTGATTACCTGATCCCGGCATTAAAGGACGATGACCGATGGGTAAGGTACCTTGCTGCCGATGCGCTTGCGAATATCGGTGCGGCCCAGTCAGTGACCCCGCTGATCACGCTCCTGAAAGATCCTGATCAGGACGTCCGCTTTGCGGCCGCTTCAGCACTTGGCAAGATAGGGGACCCAACGGCATTACCAGGTCTTGAATCGGTACTGAAATCCGATAACGCTTATGTGAGGATCGCGGCGGAAGAAGCGATCGAACGAATTTCTCCGGTCAGATGATGGTGTAATCCCGGGGATCTTAAGGACCGGACAAGTATTTCGTCTCATAATTTCATCCAACCATTTTTTTAATTCCCCTTTGTTTCCCGGATAGTACCCGAGCGGAAAGTGGATTTTATTGCAGCAATTTTTCAGGAGAACCTTCCGGAATCGTTTTCTTTGCTGCCGGAAATATTCTTGGCAATCGTCGATATGCCAAATATATGACCATTTTGATCCTTGATTGGAGACAGGGTAATGGATACCGCGATACGGGACCCGTCCTTCCGCAACCGTATCGTCTCAAAATGTTCAATGCGTTCCCCGTTACTGACCCGTTGAAGGAAGGTCGGCAGCTGGTCCCGCAATTCGGGTGATATAATAACCGCAATAGATTTCCCGATTATCTCATCAGCAAGATAGCCGTAGATACGCTCCGCTGCATTATTCCAGCTGATGATGGTCCCGTCAAGCGTTTTTCCGATAATAGCATCATTGGAGGATTCAACAATTGAGGCAAGAATTGACCGGAGCCGTTCTGATTCGTTTTTAGGGGTCAGGTCTTCATACACCACAAACTGCTCACCGTTCTCGAGGGTTACCGGGAAAAACAGCACCTGGCGGACAGAGCCATCTTTGCAGGTAACAGGGTATACCAGCGACCTGACATCATCGGAGTTTGATTGTTCAACAGCGTTTTTCCAGGTGAGCAACATCACCTGTCGCTCATTCTCATTAGGAAATGCCTTCCGGAACCAGACCTCCCCGGTTGGGATGTCGGCGAGCGTATAACCGAAGAGCTGTTCAAACATTTTATTCAGGTACCGGTAATTCGATGCACCATCCATAATTGAGATAGGAAACGGTGAGAGATTGGCAATCATGCGGAACCGTTCTTCACTTTCCCGGATTTTTTCTGTACGTTCCATCTTTTTGGTAATGTCCCGTCCAACTGACTGGTATTCGATTACCTTCCCGTCAGGACCAAAAATTGCGCGATCGCTCCAGCAATGCCAGACGAGGGCCCCACCAGGCATCAGGACCCGGTGTTCAATAGTTTTTACAGGGTTTTCCGGCGTGAGTGATGCCAGGTGGGCTTTCATTAACCGGGCATCGTCAGGGGGTAGTACCACGTAGTGAAGGGACCCGATACAGTTCTCTTTTTGTAATCCGAAATACCGGCAATAGGCATTGTTCAGAAACGTAAATGTTCCATCAGGGGTAAAACGACAGATAAACTCAGTCTGGTCCTCGACAACATTGCGGTACCGCTCCTCGCTCTCTTTAAGCGCAAGGTCTGCCTGCTTGCGATTATGATTCATCAGTGTAATCGCAATCTGGTCGGCAAGCTGGCTTGCAAATGCGATCTCGTCACTATCCCAGTGATGCTGACGGTCAACATGCTCAAAGCAGAGGACCCCGAGATTCTGCCCGGTGACCCGTATCACCGCATCCAGCATCGAGGTAATGCGATTCGGTTTGAGGTAGCCATCCACATATCCCGCCGTGCGTGGGTCTGTCAAGGGATCATTGGCATCGATATACTTTGCCGTGCTTAACGCGTCAAATTCATTTATATATTCATGACGTTTCAATACCGCATCGCAGGAGTGTCGATCATACAAGCCCTCGTACTGGTCGATGCATCGCAGTTCATCCCCTTTGCTGTTAAAAAGCCATACGCTTGCCCTTTCCACACCTAAAACTCCTGAAGAAACTTCAGTAAGACTTGCTGACAGTCCATGAACGTCTCCTGAAAACAGGTATGGGGAGAAAGAGATAGTCCCCAGCACCGCCTGCTGATCCCTGGCTCTTTTCAACGCTGCAACAATGTTTTCCTGCACCTGCTTGCCTTCGGTAATGTCCCGGCCAACTGACTGATACTCCTTCAGGCTGCCTTCAGCTTGAAAGATCGCACGATCGACCCATCGTTGCCACCGGATGCTGCCGTCCGGCATGATGGTCCGCTGATCGATCACCTCAACCTGATGTTCCGGGTTAAGGGATGCAATAAGCCGGGCAACATTATCCCGGTCATCCCGATGAATAACAGGCCGGAACCGGGAGCCGATTATTTCCTCCCGATTCAGCCCGAAATAGCGGCAGTATGCCTCATTCACAAAGATGTGGGTACCATCCGGGGTAAATCTGCAGATGAATTCGGTCTGGTCTTCCACTACATTCCGGTACCGTTCTTCGCTTTCTTGAAGTGCCTTTTCAGCATTTTTCCGGAACGTAATATCCCTGAAAAAGCCCTCGATACCTGTTACATGGCCGTCGGGATCAAAGAGGAGGCTGCTGTTCGTGGAAATTTCCACGGGAGATCCATCCCGTTTTTTTAATGTAATCTCGTAATCAGAAATTTTTTGTTTTACATAGAGGGTCTTCAAAAAATTTTCCCGGTCTTCCGGATAAAAATAAAATTCTTCGGCAATATTCAACCCGATAATATCATCAAGCGAACCGTACCCCAGAAGGACCGGCGCGGATGGGCTTGCCATTACAAGAATTCCCTCCGGGTCACAGCGGTAATACACCTCCTGGATATTGTTGAGGATGGTACGATACAGTAATTCACTCTCAAAAAGGGCCTTTTCGGCCCGCTTCCGTTCCGTGATATCGGTATGAATCCCGATGAGGCCGATGATATTACCCATGTCATCCCGGATCGCATCTGCATGATAACTTACCTCGAATTGTCGTCCCTCTCTTGAGACCATCACGATCTCGCCACTACAGGAGTCCCCCTGCATGATGGTTTCGAAGATTTCACGCCCTTTCCGTGTATCTGCATACAGGACCACGGGGCCAAGCGGCTTTGCGAGTTCTTCCTGAGAGTACCCGAACATAGTGGTAAAGGATGGGTTCTGGTAGATATGACGGCCATCAGGGGTAGATATGCCAATGGCCTCACTTGAGCTGTCCACCGCTTTTAGGATTCGGGTCAGGGTCTCCTCAACCTCCCTGCGTTCGGTAATATCCTGCCCGACAGACTGGCACTCGACAAAAATGCCAGTATTGTCAAATAAACCCCGACTGCTCCACGCGTGCCAGCGGAATGTGCCACCGCTATTCAGCACCCTCATTTCAATATATCCGGTTGGCTGATCCGGAGTAATCCCTGATATTTTTGCCTTAACAAGCGGGAGGTCTTCGGGTGAGATATAGGAGAAAATACTTTTCCCGGTTGCATCACTGCATGAAATACCGAGGATGCGCCCAAGAGGCTCATTAATGAAGGTAACGGTACCATCAGGGCGCCACCGGCAGATAAAATCAGTCTGATCCTGCACGATCCCACGATAGCGGGCTTCAGAGACCATCAGGGATTCTTCAAACCGGATCTGTTTTGTGATGTCCTCCCCGATTATCGTAATACCGTCTTCCAGGTTATCAAATATCGTCGGGATAAGGCGTACACGGTAATGGTGGTCTTCATTATGAGATGTAATGGCAAATTCACGCTGAATTTCACCATTTTTCTGGATTTCAGGAAAAACTTCAGGAATGGCAAGGCGTGCGAGGAGGGGGGAGTTTGTGGCATCAATCCGGGTCCCTACAAGGTCATCCCGGGAGAGACCGAGTATCGAAAGTGCATTCTCATTCGCGTCCAGAACCCGCATATCGTTGTCAATCAGGATGATGATATCTGCGGAGAATTTCACCATGGCCGAAATCGGCATCCTTTGTGAAATGGTGTAAACCTTTGCCGGACCGTAGGTATTGAGGTTTACATCCCCGGAAATGAGGAGGATCTCAAGATATTTTGCGGTTGAATTCCGGTTCAGTTCTAATTTCTGGGCGATGTCGGTAATGGTGAGACCGTTGCGATGGGAGCGGAGGAGGGTTTTTATCTTTTTAATAGTCTCCTGCCGGTTATCCATAATTGAAAACGTGAATAATTGCTATTAAATTACTATGAGACGCAATTCCACCATTATTATATGATCCTGATTAATTTTAAGGAAAGTTAATTTTATTTTTATTTTGGCGTGGGTGCGAGCTTTTACAGGAAGAGGCTATGATCTTCCAATTGGCTGAAAAATACGATGCTTTTCCGAATAATACAGGAGGTTTTCAGTTATTTCCGTACAATACCCAGGTGGTGCGCGAAGTTATACCTGATGTGAAACAGTTGCGTTCCAGTCTGCAAGTCCCTTGAATTTTCTGAGATGCGCATACCTGTGATGTCGCGGGGGATACCACGCTTCCAGCAATACCTGCCATAAACCCCGTCTGGCATGACCCCGAGGGTTCAACGTTACCCCATTTTTCACCGTCATTTTTCGGGATAGCCTGCAGGAGCAGGTAATGCCTCTTTTTTTACAATTCCTGCCCGGAGCAATGAGACTCCTGCGGCAAGCAGGGTGAGCACCGCAGAAACTACCATGATCAGGGAAAATGCAGACGAGAGGATTACCGGCCCTGCCAGGAGTACAGGCCCGGAATATCCCACCTTGCTGGTACTGATCGATAACAGGATACTTGCCAGCGAGACACCAAGTGCCATCCCGAGATTCCTTACCGTTGCGCTGACACTTGATGCAATACCGATTTTTTCAGCTGGCAGGGAACTCATGATCTCGGTATTATTGGGGCTCTGGAACAGGACCATCCCAATTGTCATGGGGATGAATGCAAGCACGATCAGGAGCAGTTCCATCCTCGTAGAAAGGACTGCCAGCAGGAGCAGGGAGCCCGTCGTAACGGCCATACCCAGTGCCGCATAATACGGGGAATAATGGTTGTCATAGAGCCATCCCGCCACGGGGGAGCCCACTACCATGATCACAGGGATTATCAGGAATACCAGGCCGACCTGCGAGGGAAGGAGATTGAGGACACCCTCAAAATAGAACGGGCCGAGGATATTCACCATGAAGAGAGCGATGAAATATAACGCGGTGGCGAGGACTGGCAGGCAGAATGCAGGTACGCGGAAAATTGAGAGGTCCAGCAGGGGATTTGACACCCTCCGCTCAGTAAAAAGGAAGAGTGCAAACGAGGCCAGGAAAATAGCGGTATAGACTGCTACAGGCGCGGTGACCGCGATGTCCTCTGCAAGGAACGACAGGGCAAGCATTAAGGATACCATGGAGATGATCATCGTAACGGCTCCGGTCCAGTCCATCCGGATATCTTTTTTGACAGGGCCACCCGAACCGAAATATTTCATTGCAACCGGTATGAGCACCGCACCGATTGGCACATTGATCAGGAAAATATACTGCCATCCAAGCGTATCAACAAGGAAACCCCCAAGTACCGGTCCCGCAATGCTGCCAATGGCGACGGTGGCGCCGACATACCCCATCGATTTTCCCTGCTCTCCCCGGGGATACAACTGGTAAATGATCGCACTCGAGATGGAGAACAGCATCGCAGCACCCATTGCCTGGACAACCCGGAACAAAATCAGGATCGGGAGGTCAGGCGCAAGGCCGCAGGCAAGCGATCCGAGGGTAAAAACTACAAACCCGAGAATAAACATACGCCCCCTCCCGATATACTCCGACACCCTCCCGAATATGAGGAGAAGACTTGTCAGTGTCACGAGGTACGCGGTGACGACCCACTGGGAGTAGGTCACATCCACCCCGAAATAGGAGGTAATAGTGGGTAGTGCAATATTCACCACATTGCCGTCGAGGACTGCCATAAAAATTGCGGCAAAAACGATAAATGCCATGAACCGGGGATTTTTTGTATCCGCCGGAGTATGACTGGCAGGGAGGGACATTTGACGGTATACTATCTCCTCCGTACGGGTTTATAGTTTCAGGATTACCGGGTTACCGAAACGCCGGCTTTTCTGCCAACAACCCGTCCCGCTGTAACACAACAGATAAACTACCGGAAACTCGAGTATACAAGCCCCGGATACGAAGGAGAAAATCCCGGGGTTTAGTTGATTTTCCCGGTTTCTTTCCAGAACTCGTACTCGTGGGTCCAGGTGTCCTTGTTCATGAGGACAAGGTTTTTCATATATTCCGCCCGCTCCCGGTGAAGTTTCTCCTGCTCAGGATATTCCTCGTGGTTAATGATCGCATCTGCGAGCACGGTTCCAAGGTTATAGGTCTCTTTCTCCCGGTTGGTAATAGCTGCCGGATTGCCAAGGATATTCACCCCGACAAGGCCAACGGTTGTAGCACCCATCTGCTGGAGTGAGCGGTTGAGATACGCTGCCACTTCTTCTGCACCGGACCCGCCTGCCGTCGAAACTGAGCAACCGTACTTCCCTGAAAGCATCTGGCAGTGGATCACGTCTGCCATCCGGTCAAGGACTACCTTGACCTGGGCCGTCACGTTATTGATGTAATTCGGTGAGCCGAGAACGATCCCATCTGCAACAAGGATCTTTTCAAGCAGTTCCGGATAGTCATCAGCACTGATACAATCCCCTTTTGCATAACATACTCCGCAACCGGTACAGAAATTGATCTCAAGTTCGCAGAGGTCAATATATTCGGTATCCGCACCTGAGTCCTTCGCACCTTCGAGTACCTTCGCAACAAGGCGGAGCGTCTGGCTGTTTTTCCCGTGTGGGCTTCCGTTAAGACCAATAATCTTCATATTCACTCTCCCGATCTATTCCTTTAATCCGGTTTACTGCAGCCCATTAATAAGTTCTGGTTCTGGTCGTTCCGGTTGAAAATATTCAGGGGGGAATAATATTCCGGCCCTTTTTATGAGCTGTGTATCACCTCGAGCATAACCGCCCAGGCGCTTAATTTTTCAGCAAATGTGGTCCGGGCATTAGCCGGGCTCGTCGATGGGAGAATAAGAACATTCGCCTGGGACCGCCAGTCCTGCCGGAATTTCCCAAGATACCTTCCAGCCGTGGCGCCATTGGCAATCACCATTTTGACCGCAGGATTGGCATCAAGGAAGAGTGGGATATCGTTTTCGGTGGCATTCCTGATGGCATTGTCCATCGCACCCCGACGCTCACAGGAGAAAATCACGTCCCACATGGCGATATGGTTCTTCTTCAGGCCCGCCAGCTTTTCCGTATACGGTAACCCCTTTGAAATACCGAGGTGGAACTCCATGATGTTCCAGAACTGGTTCCTTGGATTTGCGTAATACTCTTCCGCCTCAAGCGAGAGAGGACTTGGAAAACTACCAAGGATCAGTACACGGGGATTACAACCGGATTCAAACGGTAATCCCTGCAATAATGACATTTACAAACCCCTTCACATGTAATTAGTACCCGGCATATCCCCGCGCTCTCCTTCATCTTTTACCGTCATGCCAATTATGTACTCCCTTTACAGGTGCAGCCTGACGGGTAATTATCCCGTTACAGGCTGGTGATATAGCCAGATAAAAAGATATTAATAATGCGATAGACCACTGCTCATAACCGGAGGACCGGATGTCATCTACCCAGGCCGGAGCTATGGATAATAAAGTACCAATATTCGTGGAGAAAACGGGACGTGTTGAGCTCCTTGACCGGATGGAGAAGACAGACGAGGAATGGAGTGCCATTCTTACAAGGGACCAGTTTGGAATTGCGCGTAAAGCAGGGACAGAACCAGCGTTTTCGAACAAGTACTATGATTTCCACGAAAAGGGGACCTACCATTGTGTCTGCTGTGGCACGGACCTCTTCTCTTCAGACGCAAAATTCCGCTCAGGAACCGGGTGGCCGAGCTTTTATGCACCCATATCGGACCTGAACGTGAAGACTACGGTCGACAAGACAGGTGGAATGGTCCGGACAGAGGTACTATGCACCCGGTGTGCGGCCCATCTCGGGCATGTATTTGATGATGGTCCGCCACCGACACATAAACGTTATTGCATGAATTCCGCTTCCCTGCGGTTTGTAAAGCGGTAAGCCCCTGCACCCGGGGGAGACCCGGGAGAGAACAGCAGGGGCACAACGATTTTTTCCAGGGTACCTGGAAGTTACTTCAGAACCCCCAGCTCCCGCCGGGTAATTTCGGACCATACAGGTGTAATATAAGGAATACCAGGGGAGCAAACAGGTAAACGAGAGTGCTCCACGGGATACCTGCGACGGCAAGTACAGTTCCTGCGGCGGAAAGGACAGGTATCACGGCTGCCCGTTGTTTTCCAGTCCTGATTGTCCCATCACTCATTGAAGGGTCGATCAGGTGGCGGTTGGCAGTAGCATACCTCCATTGCAGATAGAAGAGGGCACTGGTTATCAGCAGGTTGAGTTCAAAAATGAACGCGCAAATGGGATTGGTCGGAAAATCTCCAATCAGGTCTGTAGAAAACGGGATAAGCGCCACAAAGAGGAGGGATCCGATAGTCATCCAGAGGAGGTTGTGGTCTACATAATGGATCTTGTGAAACTGCATATGGTGAATGACCCATAACGCCGCAATCAGGAGGAATGCAATAACATAATGAACAAAATCAGGGTACAGTTCCTGCAGCGTTGACATAACAAGGGCCGGGGTGAACCCATTGATATCATAGGGGACTTCAATCCCGATGACTAGTAAAGTCATCGCGAAGGCGAATATACAGTCACTCAGGGATTCAATCCTGTTCTTCCCAAACCCGATTTGGTTTACGGTTTCATTCTCATTAGTAATGCAGATCACTCCATGACAGGGATTTTTTCTTTCTGAATCATGGGAATTTTCACATCCCGTGCAATCCCTTATGCAAGGTCATAACAATTTGCACCAGCCCTGTTCCTGTGTTCCCGGGGGTTATATCAAGAATGTATCCTGTACAGGTATTTAACACGTACTTGATAGCGGTAAAAGTGAGAGTATCATAACGATTCATGGGAGTCGGATTACCTGATGAAAAGAAAACTCTGTCCTTTTGACAAACTGGAATGCGTTGGAGAGCCCTGCATGCTGTTTTCTCCAAAAGAAGAGATCTGCGGCCTCCTGCTCCTCTGTACACCCGCTATCCTGCCTGTACCGGAGGGCAAACAAAAACCGTCCAGGGACATTGAACGTGATGACCACGCGAGAAAATCCCGTTTCAAAGCTGAACTATTCGATTAGCAAACTGCATACCGGGGCACCGGTGAGCACCGTCCCGGCAGGGACACCCCTGGTGCAAATGCCTTGCGGCTACAGGAGTGTCCCCACGTAATCGATGGTGGTCTGCAGGGTCTTTAACCGTGCATAGAATTTATCATTCGACTCCACGAGTGTCCATGGTGCAACAGGAGTATCTGTTTTTGCGAACATTTCATTGACAGCATCCCGGTATTCGCCCCACTTCTCCCTGTTCCTCCAGTCCTCATCCGTGATCTTCCATTGCTTCTTCGAGTCCGTTTCCCGCTGGCGGAACCTTGCAAGCTGTTCGTCCCGGTCAATTTCAAGCCAGAACTTTACTATCCCGCCACCTTCAGACACAAAATTCCGTTCCATCTCGTTGATCTCATTGAAGGCCCGTTTCCATTCAGGTTCGGAACAAAACCCTTCGACCCGCTCAACAAGCACCCTCCCGTACCAGCTGCGATCAAACAGGGTAATATGACCTGCTTTAGGGAAACGGGAATAAAATCTCCAGAGGTAATGGTGCGACAGTTCGTAGTCGTTCGGCCTGGAAACCGGGACGACTTCGTACCCCCTCGGGTTCATACTCGCGGTAAGGCGGAGGATATTACCCCCTTTCCCGGCGGCGTCCCACCCCTCATATACGATAATCAGGGGTACTTTCCGCTTATAGAGCAGGTACTGGGCCTCCCTGACCTGGTCCTGGTACTCTTTGAGCTGCCCGGTGTAGTCCTGTTTTACAGCGGTTTTTGTCAGGTCGGCCTTATCTACATCAAGGCGCTTTTTAGGTTTCGGGGATCCGTTCCTGTAATTTTTACCAGCAGGCTCTTTCCCGGAAATCCGTCTTTCCAGGACCTTTGTAATCCGTGAAATGACTTTGAAACCCGCATATGCCGGGTTGGTCGCCTCAACGATTGTCCACGGTGCAAACGGGGTATCGGTCTCTTCAATGATCTGCTCGATCACGGGAAGGTAAAGGTCATAATGGTGGTGAAAATCCCAGTCCCCCCTTGTGATCATCCACCCGGTAAGGGTGTCCCTCTCCCGTTCGATCATCCGTTTCCGCTGCTCCTCCTTGCTGATATGGAGAAAAAACTTGAGGACCAGTGTCCCGTCATCAACGAGCTGGCGCTCAAAGTTCCGTATTGCCGAGGTTGATTCCTTCAGCCGCTCGTTCCAGTTGAGACCACTCAGCTGTTCTGCAAGGGTACGGCTGTACCAGCTCCGGGCAAAAATTGCAATTCTACCTTTTGCAGGGGTTTTAATAAAAAAACGCCAGATCAGGTTATGTGCTCTTTCTTCGTCAGTTGGCGTACCGATCGAATAGAGGTTATAGCCACGGGGATCAATTGCCTGGACAATTTCACCGGAAACAGAGGTGATGCCTGATGCGTTCCACCCTTCAATCAGGATCACGACGGGTATGCCGTTGTCGCGGCAGGCACGCTGTAGTTCCCCCAGCTGCCCCTTAATTCCGGGAAGGGTCTTATCAATCGTTTTCTCATCAACGGTTGCGTTGAGGTTATACAGCTCAAACATAATAGAGACCGGGTAATTCCCGGGTTCAACCCTCAGGTAAGAAGTAAGTGGGCAGATATTTGGATGTTTTTATTTCACCGCGGAGTAACAGAATGGTACCATCGGGTTGATATGAAACATCTTAAACTACCCAAATCAGATCTTCATTGTAGAGCCAGCAGTGCAGGGTAGTATGGACTGGCTCAAATAAACCAGCATGATGACCTGAAATGAAATCTGAAGACGGCAGGAAATTCCACCTGTTCAGGCGGTTCCTGGAAAAACCATCATTACGGGGTACCTTTGCACGTGCACGGAAAGCCTGGCGTGACGCAATCAGGAACAACCGCTGGTAAGTACCCCGGCAGACTGACTTTTATTTTTTACAGGAACCCAAACCTGGTGAACATTTGCGTTACTGGAAAACATAATGGAACATCTGGAATATATAAAAAACTCGATTGAAACCCTGCCCAAGAGTATCGTAATGGGGGTTGGACAGGGAGGGGGTGAAACTCCATCCTGTCTGAGCAGTTCTGATATTTTTTATTCCGTTTAGGATTTCTATAGAGCCGATAATTTTTTTTAGAATTTTAATTGTGACAGTGCATGGTAGACCATTTTCCGGTATGCGACCGGGTCGATATGGTATTTCTCGGTGGCATGCACTGAATCGGGGCTCGGAGTCGGGTTGTCCAGGCGGTCTAACGTGGCCTTTGCCGTGTCGAGGACCCAGCAGTCCCTGATCTCGCGGTCGACAATCGTGATGGACTCTGCCCTGATCGAGACGAGGACCGTGCCATCCGGGGTCTCGTACATCGATGGCTTCCCCACGACTGCGACAAATGCAGGCGGTTCTATCCGGGCCATCTGCTGCATCGCCTCAGGCTGGTAACTACCGGCAACGACAAAGAAGGTACCGGTTGGATCCACAATCCGTGCCCGGTAAAACATGTTTTGTTCACCCTGGCGTTTCTTTTCAGTCATTGATCCGACAAGAAATACCCTGTTGCACCGCTGCCCGGTGGGCAGGAGTACATAGGAAGGACTCTTTTCATCGGTCCCGTCACGGAACTGTTCCCTGATCTCGCGGAGTTCTCCTGCAAACACCCTCCGGGCCGGTTCGCGCTCGAACATGTTCTCTCTTTTTGGGAATCCGCCGGTGGCAGGTGTGCTCATGAAACCTCGCCTCCCGTGCGGTTTAATAATTCAGCAAGCAGTGTTGGTTCGAAATGGATGCATTCACAGGAGTTGACGATCAGCCTCCGGTCGATCTCCCTCCCCTCGCATCGCAGGTAGCGCCCGAGGATCTTCTCCCTCATGCGTAAAAACACCTCATCCATTCCGAGCGGGTTATTCTCAGCAAGCTCCTTCGACTCATCCAGGGTCATACCCGTGAGTGACTCCACGACCTCACGTTGCACCAGCACCTCCTCAGTACGGGTCCCGTCATCGAGCCAGCCCTTGATCCGCAGGTCGTAGTTAAATTTCGGCTGCATCTCATGGACCGGGCAATAATTCTGCCGTGAAAGTACCCTGTTACATCCCTCGGCCGTGCACCGCTTGATCAGCCCTGAACCCGGGGCAATATGTACAAGTGCCCCCTGGAACGTGGTGGCCCCGGAAGTAACGGCAATATCCCCATCTTCAGCGACAATGTTCGCCGTATTCATGTTCAGTGAGTGACGCCCGTTGAATTCGTCCACCAGGGCATAATAGATGTTATACACACAGCCTGGTGTCAGGCGCTCCTTTCCCTCTTCTTTCCAGGTAACAAATTTCACGGTCCCGGTCTCATCCCCGAGAAGCCCGGACTGGAGCATCCGGTCATGGGTGACGTCCCATTCCTGGATCATCTTCACATGGACGCTGGCAACACCCGCTGCCAGCTCGGCAACAGGTGTTATTACCGGGATCAATACCCCGTCACCTTCAAGTTCCTTCACGGTTGTCCCGGAGTGGACTTTCAGGCTGAGTGCTCCCTTGAACTCATCAACAACCGCAGACTCAAAGCGGTACCACGAGTCCTTTTTGATCTCCGGGACCGATGCCTTTGACCAGACCACAAACCGGATCGCCCCTGAAGCGTCCGCGATGATCCCGGAATAGGCGATCGATGGCGAAGGTGAATTGCCAAGTGCAACGACCTTCCCCTCGATAGTGACCCATTCCTCGGGGCTGACCGAGTTTATCTGCTTCTGATCACCGGGACCCGCGGCACCTCCGAGTGGGATGCCATAATCACGTGCAATATCGTACAATACGGTCCGCTCGGCATCAGCCGGCTGGACCCCGAACTCCTCAATAAGGCGGCGCAGTTTCTGCTCAATCTTTGATTTATCTGCCGCATGTCCTTTTGACTCAATTTTTTGGGAGATTCTGTCAACAATCTGGGAAATATCCATTTTACATCTCCAGATACATGTTCACCCGGCACCGCATATTAATGGTGGTCGGATGCGCAGGGTGAAACTGATCGGTGCTCCATCTTACGAAGGGTTATCTGCTATAAGTCACAGGTTTAAGTACCGGAATAGTGAATAGTACCCCATGACAATAACTGCAGACAGCACCATCTATGATCTTCTAAAAGCCAAACCAGAATCATCCGAGGTTTTATTCAAGTTTGGAATGGGTTGTGTGGGATGTGCGATAGCCCGCGGGGAAACAGTCCGAGAAGCAGCCGAGGCCCATGGTGTCCCGCTCGACGAACTCGTCGCAGCACTTGGAATCTCCAAATAAAACCCGATAGTCAACCCTGTTTTTTTTCAAATTTTTTCATCTCTTCAAGCGAAGCTTCCGGGTTACGCCGGAGATACTCTGCGTGTTCCGGTGTGTGAAGAAGTGTGCACCGGCTGCAGTTCCAGACGGTCCCACCGTTTGAACCGTTCACCCACTGGCCCAGGGTTTCATCTTTGCAGGGATAAAACGGGCAATAACAGTAATCGCATCGCTGGCCCGGAAAATGGCATGGATAATAGGGACATTCCCCCGGATGCCACAGGACGAAATGGCCGCCACCCAGCCTCGAGTAAACGTACAGGTCGGGATCTTTTCTGCTGTCTTCCTGTTTCAGTGCATGGGGAAGACCGAATAGTATGGACTCAGATACGCGCCATCCAGCCTCTGACTGAAGTCCCGCCTCCATGTGGCGGGCCTCACGTTCAGACACGACAATAACATGGTCATCTGAAGCAGCAGGGAACAGCAACCCTGCATCGATGAGCACCCTGGCTTTTGCACTGGTTACGGTAACGATCATTTGCAGGAGTGCATTCTCAGCCAACCCTTCACCCGAATAGACGAGAATCGTGATCTGGTCCGGCTGGTCGTTACCACCGGTGGAGGCCTGGATAAAGACGGTGATATAATCGTACTGGACAATGCAAAGACGCCTGATATCATTTCCCGCAATAAGGCCGAAAAAATCCTCAGGAAGACCTTCACGGATTACCTGGTTGGTAACCTCCCTGCAGGAGTCCCCGTGAGCCTCACGGGGTTGTCCGGGGCTGTACAGTAATACCGTAGAAACCGGACGCAGGCCACCGCAGGGCCCGGTACTCGCGGCTGAAAACTGACCCCTGATAAAAAGAGTATCGTTCCTGATATAATATTTCATGAAAAACCAGGGTTTCGCTTATGCTACGGTATAACGGACCCTGTCCTTTAATTCCTGCTGTTTCCCAGCATTCCAACCTGAAACGTCCTGGAGGTAACCGGTGACCCGGCTTATCTGGACGACATCATGAGAGCCGCATTCCGGACAAACGGCGGCACGACAGAGTGGGCAATAATCAATCCCCGACAGGATCTCATGGGAGCAGTGACAGTGGTCAAGGGGACACATAATCTCAAGGTGTTCCTCCCCACATTTCGGGCACGGTGTCTCATCGACAATAAGGTGACAGGTGTGACACTTGTACCGCCGTTCAGCACCTGGAATATCATCAAGATGCTTGTATTTTTCAGCAATTTTTCTCTGGTCTGCGGTCCATTCCATACTATCAGATAGAATGCCATCCTTTTAAACTTTTAGACCGTTCAGGGAGAGTTTCCGCCTCAGGTGACTCATAGGGTTCATCTTTTCTATCAGTTTTCCTTTCTCATCATTGGCGGATACCTGCAAACTGCAATGCAGCCTCCTTCGGATCTTCCGCTTCATAGATCGCACGGCCAATTATAACTCCGTCAACAATCCGTGCGATTGCCGAAATATTACCTCCCTGCGCCCCGACCCCCGGGGAATAAATTTTCAGGTCCCCGATAAGCTCCTTCAGGGCAGCAACACGGTCAGGTCTTGTTGCCGGTGCAATAATGCCATCCGCGTTACACTCTTTCGCGAGCACAGCAATCCTCTCTGCGATACCTCCATGGAAGAATTCTGTGGCCCCTGGGTGGCTCATCTCGGTAACCACGAAGCAGTCGCCACCGTACTCCCTGGCAACCCGGACGCACGCGGTGACCGAGTCGTGACCGATAAACCCCTGGCAGATCAGTGCATCGTAACCGGACGTGAACACCTCTTCTGCGATAAGGCGGCTGGTATTCGGAATGTCTGCAACTTTAAAGTCTGCAATAAGGGGGAGGTCGAGGTCACCAAGTTCGTCGGCAATTGAGAGCCCTGCTGACAGGACCAGGGGGTACCCTACCTTAACAGCATCAATATACGGTGCGCAGCGGGAGGCAATCGTTATTGCTCTGCCTTTGTCCGTCACATCGAGTGCGAGTATCAGTGATGTCATTGTTCCAGCCTCTCCAGCACCGCTGCGACCATGAAGGGGAGGAGGACTGTTGCGTCCCCATACACGGTCACCGCAGACGCCTCCTCAGTGATCTTTCCCCAGGAACGGGCCTCATCAAGTGTGGCGCCTGAAAGGCCACCGAGGTCCGGCCTGTCCCCGGTCAGCTGGACCGCATAGGAGAAACCGTTCTCGGTCATCAGCATGCTCTGAAGGATGTAATTTTTCGGCACGCCTCCCCCGACGAGCATCGCCGCCGCTTTTTTAGCCGTGAAACAGCGGTCGAGTAACATTGGCATATCCTTGAAAGCGTCCACAACGACATGCCCGGTCTGGGAAAACAGCCAGTACTGGAGGCCGATCATGGAGTCCTGGATTGCAGGACAGAACACCGGGACCGATTTTTTTGCAGCAGTCGCAAGGATTCCGGAATCAAGGCCAGACCCGATATGGGTGAGCAGCTCATTGATTGAAACAGTTTTTCCATCAGGGAGTTCCGAATAGATCCCCTGCATGAACTCTTCAAATTTAACAAAAGCATCATTCGGGAGGTAGACATCGTAAATCCGGTTTATCTCCTCGTGTCTCAGTTCGACATCTGAACATCCCGCATCGCCGTGGTAATGGCGGCAGCCGATCGCCTCGATAATGTCGTGGGTAAGGTTCGCGCCGGTCGAGACAAGGACATCGATATGCCCCGCATCTATAAGGTCCCTGACTATCCCGCCCATTCCGGCAGGTACCATGGCCCCTGCAAGACCAAAAAATTTCGTGACATCCGGGTCACGGAGCATCTTTTCGCAGATGCAGACGGCACGGTACAGCGCACCGCCATTATATGCCCCGGCCTGCCCCATCTGTTCAGCAAGTTCTCCTACGGTCATTCCTGCTTTCAGGCGTACCTGCCTGACCGGCACACGGCATTCGTGACTCATGGGCTCCCCGAAGATATAGTGAATTTATTTATCGCTTCCAAGGATAACACCTTCCAGGGAGAGGGCCCCGTATTATTTGTCACGGGCCCCTGCAGAGGGGTTTTACCAGGTGCCTGCGGGCGACCGGCGGGACTTCATACCACCCCGGGGCAATCGTCCGGTCATGAAGCGTGACCTGTGGTTCTTTTTCATGTGCCCCGCATTTCCTGCACTTGTATCCTTTTAAAGAACCCGCACTGGTCATGCGGGCACCACAGGAAGGACATACGGGTGGCCGCGTTGTCCCGGCTGGTGAAAGAGTGATAATACAGACCTTTTCCAGGTTAATGCTTCCCCCTTTATAGCTCCCGGTAACGAGCACCCGGTCCCCCGGCCATAATGCACGAAGGACGTTCCGGAACCCCTTTGTCGGCTCGTATGCCATGCAACGGGTTACCATATCCCCGTTCCCGATCTCTATCGACACATGCCCCCCTCTCCCGGTCTGTGCATGGGAACATACCGTACCGGTAACACGGTAGGAACAGCCCTCTGTGAGGGCCCCGGTTTCACCATCAACGAGGTGCGCATCGGTGCCCTGGTTTGTTACAAAGATCTGTTCGACTTCCGTCGCCTCGGAATTCACCTGCATTCTTGCAAATGCAACCCATGAAGGGCTCTCCCCACGGATACCAAAAAGGACCGGGTCCGGCGTATGCGGGACACAGACCACGCAATTATTTTCGATATCGACCGTGTCCCAGGTGTGTGGAAAGGTTGACGATTCTGCATCAAACAGGCTTTCCCGGTCAACAGATCTCGGGGTACCAAAGGCGTTGCTATTCCGGTACGTCAGGTATTCAAATGTCATGTCAGGGAGGTCGCTGCAGACCGCAGCAGTGGCCCCGATAAGCCCCCTGCCATTTTTAAAACCTTTATAACGGGCTCCTGCAGCCCCGAGGACGGCAACCGCCTCCTCAATGGTACAGAAATCCCTCACTGCTTTCCTGTAAAAATCCGGTGGAGGGCGATTTTCCACGGCCACTACGCCAGGATTTGTGTTTTCGTGAGAAAAATGGGCAAGTCCGGCAACCATTTCACAGGCGGTCTCAAACACGCGGTCGGTATCTCCCTCTACCTCGAGGCAGATCGCTGCATTTCCCCGTGTCTTGTAGATCACGTTCGGGTTCAGGCGGAGGAGCCTCACCTCCAGTACCGGCATATGCATTTTGATCAGTCGCCTGGCCAGCAGTGCCCCAAGATAGGTGGTGCACATGCCGGAAGGCGAATCGGTATCGTCAATGCCGAGAAGCATGCAAATAACCTATTATTTATTATATCACGTACTAAATCCATTCCTAACGGTAAATGACACAGGACCGGCTCCTCCAGATGGTGATCAGCGTTATGATCTCGGGAGGATATCTCGTCTCCGAACGGTTCAGCATGCGCCCGAGGAGTTTTGATCTCATCGCGAGTAACGGGCAGATGACGCTCGCGATAAAAGTCGTGTCTCATATTGACAGTGTCAGCGAGGAGACTGCCTTTGACCTCGAGCTGGTCTCACATCATCTCAAGGGGTCAGCGATAATTATCGGAGAGCGTGCAAGGGACGCGGAACTTGAGCGTGGGGCCGTGTATCTCAGGTACGGGATCTACGCGATCAGCGTTTCAACGCTCTATGATTATGTGGTTGAGGGGATCCCGCCCCTGATTTATGCATCGCCTGGTGGTCTGTACGTTGCGATTAACGGGGATGCCCTCCGCGAGCAGAGGGAAAAGCGGAGTATGTCCCTTGGGGACCTCGGCCACCTCCTCGGGGTATCCAGGCGGACGATCAGCAAGTATGAAAGCGGGATGGGGACAACGCTTGAGGTCGCCCAGAAAATAGAAGAGCTGTTCGACAGCGGGCTTGTGCAGTCCATTGACCTGCTGCGCCCTCACGGTGAGTCGAAAGAACGGGTGGAACCCCCTGAAGAGGTGGTGCCGATGAGTTTCCTCGAGCAGATCGGGATGACGCTTCATACCATGCACCGGGCACCGTTCCAGGCACTCATCACCTTCCATGATCACACGATCCTGACCGGCTATGGTACCGCTGATCGTGTCGTTAAGCGCGCTGCACTGATCGGGAACATCTCACAGGTGACCGGAACAAGGGCCATGTGCGTCCTCACCGATTACTACAAACAGAAAAAAATCGGCAAAACCCTGGTTATCGGTGAAGAACGCCTCCATCACATTGCAGACGGCGAAGAGTTGATCGAAATGATCGACAAGTGACAACGTTTATATAGAACCACAAACCAACTTTTACCGCTCAAAGTGGTGAAAACTATGTCACAACAGCTTGGAGGACAACCGATTCTGATTCTAAAAGAGGGTAGTTCACGTACCCGCGGCCGCGATGCCCAGGGCATGAACATTACTGCTGCCAAGGCAGTAGCAAGTGCAGTACGCACCACTCTCGGTCCAAAAGGAATGGACAA
>CAIKOD010000063.1 GCA_903828975.1 uncultured Methanomicrobiales archaeon
CAACGTACCAACCACATCTCCGATATCGGTGAGTTCCACGCCATCTGGTGCATCGGTATCTCTAGACGGTGTTAATAAAGGGACGACGCCCGTGACGATACCGTCAGTACCCTATGGGACACATACCCTGTTACTCACCTATTCAGGATATCAGGATAGTAGCAATACGGTTGCCGTTTCTGGAAGTTCAAACACCTATAAGTACGCATTAACGCCGATACCCGTGGGAACATCAATTCCAATATCGGTGAGTTCCACGCCGACTGGAGCGACAGTGTATCTTGATGGAACTAGTATGGGAATAACACCCCTCACGATACCCTCAGTACCCTATGGGGCGCATATCCTGTTACTTACATATTCAGGATATCAGGATAGCAGCAATACGGTTACCGTTTCTGCAAGTTTAAACACCTATACATACATATTAACGCCGATATCCGTTGGAACAACAACTCCAATATCGGTGAGTTCCACGCCGACTGGGGCCTCATTGTATCTTGATGGAACTAGTATGGGAATAACACCCCTCACGATACCATCAGTATCCTATGGGACACATACCCTGTTACTCACCTACTCCGGATATCAGAATAGTAGCAATACGGAAACCGTTTCTGCAAGCTCAAACGCCTATTATTACCCATTAATACCAACCGGGCAAATCTCCTTCTTACCGCCGGAAATTACCACCTTACCCACCACGGTCCCCACCAGCGGCCTAACACCTCAACCGAATACAACTCAGGCAGTCATTAGCGGGACACCACTTGTGGTAACGCCTGTGGTTAACGGGACCCAGAACCCGGGAATAAATAATTCAACTGCCCTTGTACCTGCCGTGACATCCCCGCAGGATACACCGGCGAACGGGTCCTCAAACATGACCCTGCCCGGTATAAAACCTCCCGCAGGGCTTGCGTCATGGAATGTGATAATTTTCCTGTTCATTGCGGTAATACCCCTTGTCCTCCTCCTTGCCCATGATTATCTCGGGCTTGGCCATATTTCATTCCCCCAGCCACTTGTCGTCAGGGCTGGTGTTGCCTTCGGGCAGGTCGCCTGCGGGTTCGGCCTGCTCTTCGTCCTTTCAAGGATGATTGCCCTGCTGCCGGCACTTACCAATACGCTCACCCTCCCGCTCCTTTTGATCGTGTTACTCCTCGGGGCATACCTGATATTTTCAGCTCTGGCACTTGCAGTAGGATCCCTGTTGTCCCGCCCCCTGCGCTGGACTCTGAAGGTCCATGTCGTTATCGGTGTGATTGTGCTCATTGTCACCCCGATCCTTCTTTTCTCGCTCGGACAGGGAGAGACGATGGCGATCCTCGTAACTATTGTGGCGGCCCCGGTATCTGCACTGCTTGCCCTCTGGCAGGACCACTCGCTTGCGATGCAGGTGCAGAAACGCAGTTACCCATTTGGTCTCTTTAACGGCGACGAGACAAGGGTGCCTTCCGGGTCTAACCCCTACCGGCGTTCAACAGCCACGAGACCTGATATTTTCCCGCCGGAACTTGCAGATCGTTATACCAGTATAGACTTCCTCGGGATGGGGGGTATCTCCCACGTGTTCCGGGCGATGCGACTTAAGGACGGGATGACGGTTGCCGTCAAAATACCGATACGGTTCGATGATACCACCGGGAAATGCTTTATGAAGGAGATCCTCGCCTGGGAGGGGCTCCGCCACCCGAATATCGTCGAGATCACTGATGTGAACATCCTCCCCATTCCGTACGTGGAGATGGAGTTTGTGAAGTCCGGGCTCGCTGACTTAAAGACTCCGCTACCAGTGAAAGACGCAGCGGAAATTGTTACCGGGGTCGCTGAGGGTCTTGCATATGCGCACGAACAGGGGATCATACACCGGGATATCAAACCCCAGAATATCCTGATTGACCGCCAGGGCGTCCCAAAGATCAGCGACTGGGGGATGAGCCGCCTTATCGGGTCTTCTGCAATACCGACCGTTGCCGGCTTCTCGCTTGCATATGCTGCACCCGAACAGATCTCCCCGGGGAAATTTGGTGAGACGGATGCACGGACTGACATCTACCAGCTCGGGGTAGTGTTCTACGAACTCGTGACCGGAAAACTCCTGTTTCCAGGCGACGACCTTGCTGAGGTCAGTAACGCCATTATATCGCGGATGCCGGTGCCGCCCTCTGAAGTGAACCCCCTTGCACGCCCGCTCGATCCGGTCATCCTGAAATGCCTGCAAAAGGACCCCGGAGACCGGTACCAGTCTGTTCGCACGTTGCTTGAAGACCTGAAATGGTTCCTCGATTCGCAGCATGATACCCTGGATAATGACTCCTGGTACGAGGGGAATGGAACGGTGGAATGATGGACGGCATGATCAGTCTCAACGGGGCCATCGTCGGGAAATCCTGTATTGGAAAACGAAATAACAATGAAGATGCCCTTATTGTCGAGAAAGCCAAGGATGGCTACCTCCTTGCCATTGCTGATGGGATCGGGGGCCACAGGGCGGGAGAAGTGGCATCGGAAATTGCGGTCACCACGCTGTCAGAGGAATTTGGCAGCCGCTACCATGAAGGTATGAGCCCGGATGAAATAGGGGCTTTACTATCAGATTCTTTTAAATCTGCCCATATTGCCATTGGAACCGGGGCCGTGGGAGAGAAGGAAGGGATGGGGACCACGATGGTCGCCGCATTTATCCGGAATAACTCGGCAGTTATCGCAAATACCGGGGATTCCCGGGCGTATCATATCAGGGAACGGGTCCTTTTCAGGACAAAAGACCATTCTGTGATTCAGTCTCTTATTGATTCCCACCAGATTTCCGAGGAAGATGCCAGGCATCACCCTCTCCGGGCGATGATCACCAACAGCCTCGGGAGCAGTTTCCTTGTCGACATCTACCATCTTACATTACGGTCCGGTGACCTGCTCCTCCTGTCAAGCGATGGTTTCCATGATTATGTTGACGAAGATATCTTCATGGACACCGATAAAAAAATGCCCCTTTCCGAACTTGTGTCAGGCCTTGTCAATGAAGCACTCCGGGTTTCCAGGGATAATGTGACGGTAATTGTCTACAGGGCCACTGATTAAAAGGGCGATTTTTTTTTGATTTTGCGGGCCCCCTCATATGGGTGCGGAAGCCAACCGGGGACTCTCTCCTGGAGACATTCCAGGGTCACGCAATTGACACCCGGTTGGTTTGCAGTTGGTCTCCGGAACAATTGTGATGCATTATCTCCCCGCGCACAGTGGAATGGAAATAATTGACAAGGTATTTGAAGTTTCGCAGAGTGTGGTAAGGGAAAAGACTGGAATGCCCTTCCCTGCGCAGAAGGCGTTACTGGTGAGAATGCCCGGTAATAGAGAAATTAGTCTCAAATGGCCATTTTTAACTTATTTTTTGTTCTTTGTTACTATAGAGACCTGATTTGGAAATATTTATATCAGTGCAGTTAAACCACTCAATTGCAGAATTACACTGTGATTATTACCCGGTTAATGTCCCATTTCCGGGGGTCTGGGACATCAGTGTATTTCCGGGACGGAGAAAAAGCGTTACTGTGTGGCCTGTATAAAATCTCCGTATAATACCGGTATATCCCCTATATGGTTGGTGATAGAGGGAACAAAGGAGGTGGGAACTGTTTTCGTTGGCGTTGCTGGCCGGGGAATCCGGCTGACAGAACGGTATCGTTGTTGATTAATCATATGCTCCCTGGGCGGGGTCCCTGGGGGTTTCCCATTTGGGAAAATTGGAACTTACAAGAGAGGTTGAATGTATTATGCTTATGGAAGAAGGGTTAAGCGTTAAAATCAGGGGTGATTATTGATGGTATGGAATCCAGCGGCTGGTGTGTACTTCATTAATAATGTGAAATTTAATGACCCGGTGCAGGGAACTTCATGTCCGAATTGCTCGGTGATTGCGGGGCTGTCAGCATTGGCATGGGTTAACCCCGCGTATCTCAAGAGCAACATCATTGATGCCAATAACCAGGTGAAGTTCTATAACTGGGCGACCAGGGGCCAGCCATGGGCATTCGCCACTAACATGTGGGTGCCGGCAACGGATTTCTGTCATTCTTCACAAGCAAATGAATTATGGCCTGCGTATGTTGAAAAAGCATATGTATCCTGTGCCCTCAATACACATGGTGATCCTGCTGACATGGCGACTTATCTTGGCGCACTTGATGGATCAGCCAGCATCACTGCGTTGAACAGGATAACTCAACCCCAGTGGTCGGATTTTGCTGTTTGGGCCGGAGATTTTTACACATTCCTGAATAATTCATTATCGGGGACGTCCAATTATCCCGCAGGGCAGACTGCACCGCTTACCGGGTCTTCCCGCCAGGTGAGATATCCTTTCCTTGTCTCAACAGCAAATCACACCTATTCGGTTTTAGGGACCTATACTACAGTCGCCGGAGTAACTTATATCATTCTTCGAAACCCGAAAGGCAACACCGTAGGTGCTGCGCCGGGTGGTAACCTTTTAGCAGATCCGACTTGGTGGGTCAATTATCGTACCTATTCCACGGGTAATCCTACGTCAGACCCTGTATGGACCCCTATCGCTCTGACAAATGGTGTGTTTGGAATTCAGAGAGACAGTTTTACACAATATTTCCAAAAATATTCCAGAGTAAATGTGTGATTTCCTCGTAATTTTTTTTTATTATCTTAAAAAAATTGAATTTCGTGTAAGAAAAGATATCCTTTAATATAATAGATTCGGATGGTTCTATTATACACATCGATATCTGGGGGTTAACGATGTCTTCTATCTTGAAAATAAGTTCTTGGGTAATAATCTTATGTGCATTGTGTTACCCTATATGTGCCAGTAATACTACTGGCAGCACCGATGTTGGTATTCCCACGGTGGGTAACAATTCCTTAACGAATTTTCTTGCTGTTAATGATTCAATGGTATCGGATTCTGGCACAAATCAAACAGGTCCTCATAATCTAACGGTCTTTTTTATGGCAACAAAAAATCAATCTGAAATTAGGCCAATGGTAAATAATTCATCTCATTTAGATCAGACTCCAATTAATAGTACACAAAATCTCATCGAAAGTTCCAACGGAATAACTGCGACCGTTCCTGATGAACAATCTCAAAATGCGACAACCGCGAATTTTTCGGGAGATGAAATAAAGAGCAATAATATTCAGAATACCGAAGGTACGATTACAGCAATAACTGTTGGGACTGAAGGATCAAAGCAATTATTCCCATCGATCTATGAAGATAACCTGGTCTGGGTAGATGACCCGGATGGGGAACCGGCCATTTATTTGTATAATTTTACTACCTGTCAGGAGAAGGTTATCAGCAATAATTGTCCATCGGCACCTGTGATTAATAAGAATTGTATAGTTTATAGTGTTCAGGACAGTTATTACGGAAAATATTGTGTAAAAATATACGATATTTCGACAGGTCTGGAATCTACCATTACCCCAATTGACGGATTCAACCGTAATCACCCATCAATTTCCGACGACCGAATTATTTACATGGATGATAGTAAAGGGATCCGAAATATCCTATTTTATAATATCACTACCAACGAAACGCGGTACATCACGAATGATCTATCGGGCACGGATCACCTGTATCCTGCGATATATGGCGACTGGGTCGCCTGGTATGATGGTACTGACGACAATTCAACACTCAACGTCTATAACATAGGTTCCGGCAGCAGGGTATCAATTGAAAGTACTTGTAAAGACATTAATGGAATTCCACCATCGATTTATGGAGATCGACTGGTATGGCAGGATTGGCGGGATGGACAGTCTGATATTTATCTGTATAATCTCACTACATTGAATGAAACCCTTATTACACCCGGAACTGGCGATTCCGACCAGAAATACCCTTCTATTTTTAAAAACTATATCTCCTGGGAAGATAACCGGGATCAATCCTATAATAATGAAAATATCCTTCTCTTCAATATTTCAACGAACCAAACAACATCAATTACAGGAAAATATCCGATTTCGCACAGAACAAATTCGAAAGTATCCGGAAACCGGGTTGTCTGGACAGAAAATCAGGAATTTCTTGATAGTAATATCTACATGTTTACACTTGGTCAGGAACAGACTCCCGTGGTATCTGGTTTTACCGTAAATGCGACCGAGGGAATGGTTCCATTCACTGTCCGGTTTACCGATACATCATCAGGTAATCCAATTAGCCGCCACTGGGATTTTGGCGATGGAAATGAATCGTATGATGTGAACCCGGTTTATACGTACCAGGAAGCTGGGCATTTTAGTCCTGCGTTGATAGTTAGTAATCCCTATTCGCGAGATTACTCTGTGCAGGAAAATTTAATCGTTGCCGGGGCGGTTCCCGTAACAAAATTCACTATCAATCCTTCTTCAGGTCTGGCTCCTCTGTCCTCCACCCTCACGGATTTATCATCAGGTTATCCATACACATGGTATTGGGATTTCGGGGATAATTCTTCGTCAAACGAACAAAATCCATCCCATGTTTACGTTGATCCGGGCTATTACATCATCTCATTAACAACAGGGAACCAGTTTGGTAACAATACCGCAATTGGATATGTTCATGTTATAAGATCCACAGAAAATGAGTCACTTTACAAAATCCCCGGCATTGTCCAGTATTCATCGGATACTGGCTTCATGGGAATAAATACTTCGAATGGAACTGGTTATTCGTTTGAACTTGGCGTGAATAACACACAATTATTTATCATTCCGAAGGAAAAAGGAAGGTCGCCGTCATTTACTCTGGTATCCAGGGAAAATACCACATTTTCTTCCCAGAATCCAATTATATCCGGAATTATTGAAAAAATAGTTACAACCAGCGACGATATCTCCTCAACAGAATTTTCTGATACAATCGGTGACAATTCATGGGTGAATTATACCTTCGTAATGCCTCAGTATTATCCGGAGGGTTCAATAAAAACCGTCATTACCGATGAAATAACGCCTGAAGAACATGAAAGATTTAATATTACTGTGCAGGACGCAGATTATGGTGACTATGTGTCCGGTGTCGCAAATTCAGTTCGATGTATTGAGAATAATATGTCTGTCAACGGTCCGGCAACCGTTGTTATGGCGGTCAGCCACGAATGGGTAGTAAAACATAGTTCGTTTGTCGATCTCCATGACCGGTTTAAGGTTGAACAAATGAATATCGAGGGGTCGTTCACGCCGCTCGAGACCCTGTTCGCTTATCAAAATACCTCCGAAAACAGGTACTATTACACAGTGACATCAACTGGTGGGATCAATCTTTCCCTTTTGTATATCCCTGTTGTTGGAAGCCATACTGTATCTGATGCAGGAATTGAACTGGTATATCCATCAGGTTTCATTTATGGAAATCCGGATACTATCACGGTTGCGGTAAATTCTGACTGGGTTGTAAACAACGATCTGGGTGGTCTGACAGATGTCTACGAACCCGTAGAAATAATCAGGGTCGATAACCTGGGCTCTATCGAGGTATTAGAGACAAAATTCCTCTATTATGACGAAACCAGGAATGTTGACATATTTGAAGGGATTTCTCCAAACGGGCTTTCAAAATTTACACTTGTTACAGTAGGTCATTATACGAATCCTCTCCAATTGCTGTACCTAAGCCTTTCCAGCAGAGTGACTCCACCAGTCCCGGCGAGTAATCCAAATTCTGGTGGTGGAGGCGGCGGTGGCGGGAGCTATGGCGGAAGTGGCAACCGGATAACTCCGGCAGCATCAGAATCCGATGCATCAAAAAGAAGTCAATCGGGAACGTCTCAGGAAGGGATACCGGCCCCTTCATCATCAAATGGGCAATCACATTCTTTATCCACAGAATCCGCAGCAGCAGGCCAGCCTTCTGCCAATCCTGTTCCCCGGGTATCGAATGCTCCGGCAGCGAACCCCCCTGTGCTCCCCCCGCAACCCACGAACTCTATATTTACTATGCTTATTGAAGCAGCAGCGATAGTTTCCATCTTCGTTCTGGTAGTATTCAGCATCTATACGAGAAACCGGAAACTTGATTGATTTTAATCTCTATTTTTCGTAGTAAAACCTGAAATTTTCAGAAAATTTTATTTTTAAAGCCCAATCACGGGGATGCCAGGCCGGTTTCTATTTTAGGGGTAATTACCCGGGGTCAGAAAACAGGAACTCCATATGAAGAGAGCGAATCACTACTTCTCTTGGAATATAAAAAAAATAGGTTAGATTTGCCGGTGTTAAGCCGGAATGCATGGATTGGTTGAACGTATGATGCTGAATGGACTGGAAGCCCCGGAATGAGGTCCGGGTTTTCGGGTGCCCGGACCGGTGCAGGTTCTGTTAGTGTGCTGTTTCAGATCTGCGGAATGAGACCCCTAAAGGTGGAGACTGGATTACACTGGTGCTGAATGGTCCCTACGTGATGACAATACCGGTGCTAAAGCTGCAATCTATACTGGTGGTGTTAGCGACGACATTATACAGAATGCGATACCGATTGCGACCAATACTATCCTGATCATTTCATAACTCCTTTGGGTCTTCTGTGGGGAATACCCCGGGTTGGTCCCGGGACTTCACACTCATATACTACACGGGAATAGGTAATAAAATACTAAAATAGGCCGGGTTAGAGAGGTATCCATTCAGGTTGCCATGTTGAACCCGGTGGATATATGGATGCCCGGTGTTGAGGGAGCACTCTAAAACCCCTTGGTTTTCATAAAAAGGAAAAAGGGGTGCGGAAACCCCGATATTTTTTCTAGATGGTCGGAGAGGAAGGAGCTGCCTCCGCATTTCTGCGGTCTGCATAGAATTGTAATATCACAATGATCGCGGCAGAGAGCGGAAGCGCAATGACGAGTGGATCAACTGCTGACCAGGGTAATCCTACGAGGCTGACCTTGCCGGTGAGTGCCTTACAGAGTCCGAATACCGATGCATACCGGGCATTCATAAAAAGTGCATAGATAAACCAGACGACTGTCCCGACGATTAAACTGGCTTTTGCAGCGGTTTCATCAGGTTTTTTGGCATATACTGCCACTGCAAAGACCGGGAGGAAGGCAGAGGCAGTCAATCCCATAAACATCGCGGTTGCAAGGGCAATGATACTGCCTGGCATCAGGAATGCAATAATTACACTCGCGATAATCATTATCAGGATGCCGACCTGGTTGGCCCTCATTGATAACGCACATTTACGTCCCCTGCCCCAGATATCGCAAATTAATGCGGTCCCCATGGTATGGAAGAGGGAGCTCAGTGTGGACATCGCCGCAGCAAGCAGTGTTACCATGAACAGCACCACGAACCAGTCCGGCATTGCCATGTTAATGAAGATAGGAATGATCGTGTCCACATTCCCACCTGGTGCTACCTGGACAGCAATCTTTCCGAGGGTCTGGTAGAAATAGACATTGGTAAGGGCACCCACGGTGAATGCCACCCCGGTCATCATCAGGATGAAGGGGCCACCGATGAGTACTGCCCGGTTTAAGGACTTGTTGTTCTTTGCCGTCATAAACCGGACGACCAGCTGAGGCTGGGCAAGCACCCCGATACCCACACCGAGGACAAGGGTCGTTATCACGGTCAGCCATATTGAAGAACCGAAAACAGGCATGGTTGTCCAGCCCGTCATACCTGCATTGGCAAGGTTTTCCGGAACAAGAGGTGCCATTGCAGTGAGGCTGCTGTTCGCAGCGTTAACCCCCCCAAGCAGTAGGTACGTCGCCACCAGGAGGATCGTCATACCGACAAGCATGATCGCTCCCTGGACGGCATCCGTGTACATAACAGCGATCAGTCCGCCGAATATCACATAAACTGCAACGATAAGGGCAAACCCGATAAGTGACGTACTATACGATATATCGATGGTTTCGCGGATGAACTGAGCCCCTCCTATCAGGACCGCAGCAGTGTACAGGGGCATACCGACAATGATGACAACTCCGGTAAAAACCTGCATAAACTGGGACTTATAAATTTTTCCCATCAGGTCAGGGAATGTAACTGCATGCAGCCTTTGACCTATCTCTCTGGTCTTTTTACCGAATATGACAAAAGCAAGCAGGATACCCAGGCCGATGTTCAGCACCGTAAGCCAGATCAGTCCCATACCGAGATTTGCGGCCTGGCCACCGAACCCGACAATAGCTGATGTACTGATGAACGTGGCCCCGTAGGACAGGGCGATAATTACCGGGTGGGCCTCTCTCCCGGCGACCAGGTAATCCTCGGAGGTTTTAGTCTTTTTATATCCGAGCCAGCCGAGGTATAACATAAGCGCAACATAGATGGCAGTTACGGAGATGAGGACAAGGGGATTCACCGCCATTTCAGGTGTCCCCCCCTTTATTCCAGTTCAGCAGGCCATACACTACACACACCAGCGTCAGGCCAATTGAAAGGCCATACGCGAGCAATATCGTGGGGTCATTGATTCCAAGCATACAAACACCTTACGGTAAACTTTGGAGAAACGCTACAGGGGATCCAGTAGAACGCCTGGTCCCCTACCTAAAGAAGAAGAAAAAATCTGCACTCAGGAATGATCCGTTTCGTATTCCAGTAGTCACAGACATGAGTTTACCTAAACATACAATCGAGGTAATGCTATTTATACGTTTTTTTTCGTGACTCTATTGCACACCTTAGGTCTGGCAGAGTAACAATTTGCAGATCACGTTCTTTGGCATTAAAATCATGATCAGGGGAGGCAGAGATCACCCAATCCCCGGATCAGGATCTTTTAGCACAATAGCAGCCTCCTGAAAGATCCTTAAGATCTCTTCCAATGTAACAATTGAAGGAATTCTCACTTTAACCATTTTAGACGGA